>DASYDW010000066.1 GCA_036499395.1 Pirellulales bacterium | reverse complement strand
GAATAACGCCGCCGTTTTGAAAATAGCGGAATATCGGCCAAGAACTGCTAATCTCGTCCTCGGTGAAAGCTGCCACTGGCCACCTCTCAGAGTTCCACGTACGTGTTTCGGTCTATGTTTTGCCATTACGCCGTCTCATTCCTGGCCCTTTCAGCTCATTATTAACTCTCTCCTGCCGCTCGACGAGAGAAACTTCAAATCCAACTTCGCGCCGCATCAACTCGACGCGACACCTGCGGCAAGTAATAATCGCGTGATTCGGTCCGATCGCTTCGCACCATATGCCCTTCGCGAGACATGCCCGATGAAAATCAGACTTGCCATCCTAATCACATTATTTTCGATCGGGCTGCGGCACGCCCGCGCTCAGGAAGTCACCCCTCTCTACTCCGGTGCCGCCCCCGGATCGGAAACCTGGACGCACGAAGAGCAAGAGTACTTCTCGCCCATCTTCAACACGCAGGTCGTCACGAACGTCGTCAAGCCGACGCTGACGAAGTACGCGCCGGCCGCGGAGAATGCTAACGGCACGGCCGTCGTCATCTGCCCAGGCGGCGGGTTTCACGTCCTGTCGATCAATAGCGAAGGGGTCGACGTCGCCAAGTGGCTCGCCGAGCGCGGCGTAACCGCCTTTGTGCTGAAATATCGACTTGTCCCGACGGGCAAGGATGGCGTGGTCGAGATGATCGGCAAGAAGCGCGACAAGGTCGAAGAGGATATGCGCAGCCATTTCCCTCTGGCCGCCGCTGATGGGGTCGCCGCCGTGAAATACGTGCGCGATCACGCTGCGGAATTCGGCATCAATCCCAAACGCATCGGCCTAATGGGTTTCTCGGCCGGCGGCTCGGTCACGTCTTGGGTAGCGCTCAATTACTCGGCCGACAGCCGCCCCGATTTCGTTGCGCCGATCTACGCTTATGTCGGCGTCATCGGCGAAGGCACGGTACCCAGCGATGCTCCGCCACTGTTCGCCTTGGCCGCCTCGAATGATCCTTTGGGCCTAGCCGACGACAGCGTCGAGCTGTACAGCAAATGGTTGGCCGCCAAAAAGCCTGCCGAGTTGCACATGTACGCTAAGGGAGGACACGGCTTCGGGATGAAGACGCAGAAGTTGCCCAGCGACCACTGGATCGAAATCTTCGGCCAATGGCTGGACGGCCAAGGGCTGCTGAAGAAATAGCACGCAATCGTTCGGTCCGCGCTTCTGCGAGCGCCCCCTTTTGCAAACCAGCCACGCGCATCGTAAGATGCTCGACTTGGCAACATCGCACTCGCAGAGGCATCAGTCGTGGGTCATCACCAAACCAAGGAACATCGTTGGGGTCGCTCCTCTTATCACCAAATCGGATTGGTCCGTGGCCAGTTCGGCAATGTGCCTGAGGAGCGCTGGCTCGATTGGTTGGCCGAAACCGGCTTCGACGGCTGGGAAGAGGCCAGTTGGGAGCTGGCGCTCGATCGATGCGGCGATGACGCGGGCGCTAAGAAATACGCCGAAGAGCGCGTGGCAGCCGCCAAGAAGCGCGGACTGGAAATCTTCTCGATCGCCGGCCACTTGCAGGGACAAGTGCTGGGGGACGAGCCCTCGGCCAAGACTCTGCAGTTCATCGGCGGCGAAGCGGTCGAGGCCTATAGCCGGTGGCGCAAAGCCGGCAACCATCCGCCGCGCACTGATCCCTTTTTTGTTCCGCCCGAGGTGGGCGAGATCGCTCATCGTCAGGCCACGACGGCACTGGTGAACATGGTGCGTTTGGCGCATTTCATCGGCAAGTTGCAAGACCGGGTCATCCCGGTCTCAGGCTTTGTCGGCTCGCCGGCCCATTGCTGGTCACACTGGTTTTTGTTCCCGCCACTACCGTCGTCGCTGGGCGGTCATCCAATCCCGGACGTCTATCAGGTCAGCCTCGAACTATTGGTCGAGCGCTTCGCACCGGTCTTTCAGGCCTGTCTGCAATACGGCACGACGTACGACCTGGAATGCCATCCCAGCGAGCGAGCGATGGGTGATATCACCAGCGCCGGCGAATACCTGCGCGCGGTCGACGGCGCCGGTTTTGCCAAAGCGGCCGGCTTCAACTTCGATTGCTCGCACATGGAATGGCAAGGCGTCTCGGGCGTCCAGTTCATTCGCGAATACGGCGACCGTATTCACTGCGCCCACATCAAGGGAGTGCAGGTCATCGACGGCTATACGCGCAATGGCCGCCTAGGTGGACATCGTCCGATGGGGGACAAGGAGAACGGCTGGAACTTCGTCACAGCCGGCACGGCACGCGACGCGGCAACGACCGAACCTCTGTTCGTCGAACTGAACCGCGCCGGTTTCAGTGGCGCCGTGTCGATCGAATGGGAAGACAACGACGTCGAGCAACACGCGGGCGCGAAGCGAGCGCTAGCCAATGTCCATCATGCGGATCAGCCCCCCAGCCTGATGCGCCACGACGAGCAATTGAAGGCTTAGCTATCAGATGCTTCGATCACTCCGCCCGTTGTTCAACGATCGGCGGTGACAACAGCTCGCGGCGTACAAGCGTCATGATGGCCGGCGAGCTGGCGAAGTAGTCCCAGCCGTGGCGGCGGTGCATCTGCGGTTGCACGTTGAATTGCTTAACCTTCACCGCCTCGTCGCCAAGCCGGCCTGCGGCCAGCCCGGTGGCTCCCAGCGCCTCGGGCCCGCGCCCTCCCCACAGACGCGGATAGAAGTGCAGCACGAAGTCCTTCGGATTGAACAGGACCACCAGCCGATCGACCTGCGAAACGGCCCGATCGTGCCGCATACCGGGCAGCAGCCAATTATTAGGCACGGCGGCCCCCATCAGCACAGCTGTGGCCGGGTGGCGATCCGGGTGAACGCGATCCGTAAGCTGCCGACCTTCGAGAACGCCTCCGCCAAGCAAGTGCAATCCACCAGTGACTACCCGGGATCCGTAGCTGTATCCGCCCACCGTGACAGGCGAATTAGGGCCGAGCAGATCGACGAAGCGTGCCAGGTAGTACCCCTCGACGTTCGTACGGCATGCCTTCAACTGCGCATCTTTGCGGAAGCATGGTACGACCTTATCACTGGGCCACGACCAAACGATCAAGCGCATAGGGCCTGTCGTACAACATCCGGTCATAAGTTCGCGATAGAACTCCCGGCCCCGCGTCTCGGCCTCTCCGGCATCCGTATCGTTGCCATGAATTAGGATGGCGGTGGTGACGGCCGGATTATCGATCGAGATCAACTCGTCCAAGTTGGAACGAGTCCAGCCTTGACCGCATATAAACCGCTCGACGCCCGGCGAAAACGCATCGGGCGGAACGTCGCAGAAATTCCCCGATAGATTCCGTGTGCTGACGATCCACAGCTCATGCCCGGCGCCGTCGGCATCTTCGGAAATCGACGACGTCCGAACGTTGGCAGGCGCTGCTTCGCCCTTTGGCGCGACGGGATCGCTGGGGCCGGGAGCGACGTCCTCGTCGACAATCGCAGCGTCCGCGCCCGAATCCAGCGTTATCGTCGTCAGACCGACGAATTGCAGCACACTTCCGCCCGACAAGCCGGCGGCGGCCCTCAATAGTCGCTCGTCGTCGGCTTCGTCCCTTAAATCGTTAGGATCGTCACGCCGGGACGACTGATTTGCAATTGTTCCGTCAGCGGCAGAGAGCGCCGGCTCGAACGAGAGGTGGGCCGCGCCGTCTTCGGCCCGCACTGAGTCGCTTAAATAGGCACCGCATGACGCGATGGCGAATAGGCCTGCGAGCAGTCCCACGCGGACGCGCCCACGGGCGCTATGAATCTTGCGGCACGACACGAGGGCGCGGACCTTCTCGAAGGATGTCGTCAGGGAACTAACAGCACAGCGCGACGAAACAAAGGCCGGCGGATGGCACGGTTGTGCGGCAGAGAACTCGTCAGCTCTCTGCTTTTCACGCGCGGCTAAGTACATTTCGTACGGCGATGATTGCTTTCTCCAGTCGTGTGCGGAATCTGCAACGTTTATCGCGCAAAAAAACATCACGTTGCGTTTGCACATCACGCAGAGTGGGGTAGAGTTGTTCGACCCACTGCCTCGCCGTGATATGCAGTCTTTACTGGAGGTGCGATTCATGAAGAGGCTTCTCGTTCTAACGGCCGCAGCGGCTGTAATGGCCAGCTCGACCGGTTGCTTACACTGGTTCAACCGTGGCGGCTCCTGCCAGAGCGCGCCCGCTCAGACCGGTTGCGGTACTCCGCAGGCAACATACTCGGCTGATCCGTACATGGGCGCTCCGGCCGGGACGATTGTCGCTCCGCCGCCGGCTACCTACGTACCCGGCCCGCAAGGTTAATTGCTCGTAGATCCTGACTGTGGATTGCAGTTTCGCACGCTCGTTGGCGCTGTGCAATCGTCCTTGCATCGCGACGCGAGCTCTCAATCGCCCCGTGCGCCGTTGCGTGGCATCATTAGCTGCGCCGCACTGCGCGCTGGCGCCGCGAACTGCAATATTTAAGCCTGGATCGACGAGCGCGCAGAACACTGCGCCCTCGGAAAACAACGCCCGCGGGGCTGCCGCGCCATCCTGAAAGCGGCGCCTCGCGGGTACCGAGTCGTTTGGTAAGGCTCTGCGCGCGGGTTAGAATGGCCGCTTTGCCATTCCTTCGCGAGCACGTGCCATGTCAGACGCCGCCACGAACAACGATCTCGCCCGCGATCAGGCGCACCTGGTCCATTCCTTGCATCGCCCCGCCGCGCAAATGCATGCGCACGAGTGGGTCGAGGGACGCGGATCCATTCTTATCGATCAGTCGGGGCGCGAATTCATCGACGCGCTGGCCGGCTTGTGGAATGTCGTCGTCGGTCACGGGCGCACCGAGCTAGCCGACGCGGCGGCGGGCCAAATGAAGAAGCTAGCCTTTGCCACCTGCTATGCCGGCAGCACCAACCGTCCCGCGATCGAACTGGCCGAGCGCATCGCTGGACTGTGCTACAAGGGAATCAAGCGATTCTTCTTCACCTCGGGCGGCGCCGAATCAAACGAGTCTGCCTTCAAAACGGCCCGTTACTTCTGGCGCACGAGCGGCCAGCCGACCAAGATCAAGATTATCGGTCGGCAGTGGGGCTATCACGGCACGACTATGGCCGCGATGTCGGCAACCGGGATCGCCTCGTACTGGCCGATGTTCGAGCCGCGCGTGCCTGGCTTTTTGCACATCGCCAGCCCCTATCCGTATCGCTTTCAACCGCCAGCCGGCACGTCGGCAAACGATTCGCGTACCCCTGGTGTGATGGCTGCCGATCTCCTTGAAGAGGCCATCCTCCGCGAAGGCCCCGACACCGTGGCCGCCTTTCTGGGTGAACCAGTTCAAGGGGCCGGCGGTGTGATCGTACCTCAGGATGATTACTGGCCGCGCATTCGCGCCATTTGCGATAAGTACGACGTGCTGCTGCTGGCCGACGAAGTTATCACCGGCTTCGGGCGCACCGGAAAATGGTTTGGACTGGCGCGCTACGGCATCGAGCCTGATATCTTTGCCTTCGCCAAGGCAGTCACTAGTGGCTACTTCCCGTTGGGGGGCATCGGCATTAACGAGCGTATCGCCGCGGCCATTAACTCATCGCCCGACGATAAGAGTTGGATGCATGCTTTCACCTACTCCGGCCATCCGGTGGGCTGCGCCGTGGCTCTGGCCAATCTGGACATCATCGAGCGTGAAGGATTGGTCGAACGGGCTGCGGCCCTGGGGCGACGCCTACTGACCGGCCTGCGAACGCTCGAATCGCATCCACACGTTGGCGATGTGCGCGGTCTGGGACTGATGGCGGCCGTCGAGTTCGTGGCCGACAAACAAACGAAGGCCGAATTCCCCGCCGCGGAAAAAGTCGGCCCACGCATTCACGCCGCCACTCAGGAACGCGGCATGTTCACCCGACTGCGTGGCGACGTTTACAACCTGGCCCCGCCGTTCACTACCAGTGAAGCCACGATCGATCGCATGGTGGAAATCCTGGGCGAATCGATCAAAGCGGTGCTGGGGTAAATGACGCGAGGATTCGCATGGAAACCGCCCAAGGGCTACTTCACCTCGTCACAATCGGAGTGTCGTTGCCGACTTTCTGTTGGAGGGGATTGGTGCCGCCGCGCCGGGGCTCTATCCACTCAGGCGAGTGATTCGCATCTCACCGTTGTCTCTTATATCCACAGGTGGCGTGTGTCTCGTAATGGGCCTCGTCCTTTTTGCCTTTGGCTAGGCCACACAAGGCATTAGGACCGGGTTTCACCCGCTGGCGGCCGTCCTGTGCCCCATTTATAATTGGCAGTTTACCGGGCTGGTGGTCTGGTCTTACCGTAGTTCGTGGAGGCGAGAGACCATTGGCCGAGACCAAGGACGCCGTTCGGCGGGACCTGCTTTTTCACGGTCGTGTCCAGGGGGTCGGCTTCCGCTACACGACGCGTGATATCGCCTCGCGCTACACCGTGACCGGCTACGTTCAGAACCTGCCTGACGGGCGCGTGCGATTGGTGGTCGAGGGGGCAAAGCCGGAAGTTGATCGATTTATCGTCGCCGTGACCACGGAAATGGCCGGCTACATTCACGGCCAGGACGAAGAGGCGAGTCGCGCAACCGGCGAATTTGCCAATTTTTCGGTCAGGCACTGAACAAAAAGTTCTAAACGCCGTAGTGACTCAGGAACAAACGATAGGGCATTTCTCTATGCATTTGCAATTGCCAACCTTGCTGGCTGCCTCGCTCAACTGGGTCACGCCGCTGTGGATTGTCGTGGCCGGCGTCGCCGCGCTGACGGCGATCTTCTTTGCCCTCTATTTTCTGCTGATCGCCGTTGCGCCGAAGGTGGCGGCCATTGCCCATACCACGGCCAAAGAGGCTTGGGCCCAGCCGCTATTTTGGGTCACACTCGCTATCGGCTGCGTGCTGCTGTTGATCTTTCCGTTTGTGCCGTACTACACGCTCGGCGAAGACGTGAAGATGATCAAGGACTCAGGCCTAGCGCTGATTACGGTGTTATCGATCATCTTGGCCGTGTGGACCGCCAGCGTCTCGGTTTCGGAAGAGATCGAAGGACGCACCGCCCTCACGCTGTTGAGCAAGCCGGTCAGTCGCCGGCAGTTCATCCTGGGGAAATTCCTGGGTGTACTCGCGCCGACCGCTTCGATGTTCGTGATCCTCGGCGCGCTGTTCCTGGCGACCGTTTCCTTTAAAGTCAAACACGAGGCGCGTGAAGCATCGAGCCCCGAGCCGACCGCCGCGGAATGCCAGGCGGAAATGCTGCAAATCGTGCCGGGCCTGGCCCTGAAGTTCATGGAAGCCACGATGCTGGCCTCGATCAGCGTAGCCCTCTCGACGCGGTTGGCCATGCTGCCGAACCTGGTGCTATGCGTAACGATTTATGCCCTGGGGCACCTGGCTCCGACCTTCGCCAATGCTTTTCGCGAGTCGCGCCTCGTGTCGTTCTTCGGCCAGTTCCTCGCAACCGTGCTGCCGAATCTCGATGATTTCGACATCCCGGCCGCGGTCTCGACCGGACGCATGGTGCCACTGGTTTACCTGGGCTGGGCTGCCGTCTACAGCGCGCTCTACAGCACGGTGGCCATGGTGCTGGCGCTCCTGATGTTCGAGGATCGCGATCTGGCCTAGTCGCAACGTGCTGGAAGCGACGAGGCGCGCTCTGTGTTGCTGGCCGGAATCGAACAGGTAGCGCCGAGTCTCTCAGCTCGCGCCCCGCGGCTGAATCTTGGTTGTTAGACGCCTGCCAACACCTTCGCCGAATCATCGCACAGTCGGCGTGCATCTTCGGCGGTTGGAGCTTCGGCGATCGCGCGCACGATCGGCTCGGTGTTGCTGGCCCGGACTAACAGCCAGCGTCCCGGCCAATCCAGCCGCAGCCCGTCGAGCGTATCGGATTTCGCATCGGCGAAATGCTTTTTGAGCGCGGCCAGGCCGGCGGGAATCTTCTCCGGCGGCAGCGAGATTTTCGTCTTGACGATTTCATATCGTGGCAGCTCGTCCGCCAATCGACTGATCTGTTCGCCGCGCGTGGCCATTGCATCCAGCAGCAGGGCCATGCCCACGAAACTATCGCGCACGAAAACGACGCGTGGATCGATGATGCCGCCGTTCCCTTCCCCTCCCAAGATCGCGCCGTTGCGTTGCATCGCTTCGACCACGTTCGCCTCACCGACGGCCGAACGGAAAAACGGCACGCCGTATTTCGCGGCCAGATCTTCGGTCATGCGACTGGTCGAGCAATTCGTCACTACGGGACCGCGCCGCGTGCGCAGCACATGGTCGACGCACAGCGCGGGCGTGTATTCTTCGCCGATATAACGCCCAAGCTCGTCGATGACGGCCAGCCGGTCCGCGTCGGGGTCCTGGCAGAAGCCAATGTCAGCGCCAATTTCCTTCACGCGTGACAAAACCCCGGCCAGATTCTCTTGTGTCGGTTCGGGCGTGTGTTCGTATTGCCCGTCCGGATTTTCGCCCAGAATGGTCGTGTGGCAACCAAGTTCGTCGAGCAAACGCCGGCCAAGCATACTGCCGGCGCCATGGTTCGAATCGAGCAGTACGCGAAACTTGCAATGGCGAATCCGGTCGACGTCGACCGTGCCGAGGACGAGTTTCAAATGCGCCGAATGGGCATCCGCGCAAGCAATCGCATGGCCCACCTGGTTGTGTGGCACCCAGGAAATCTGCCCGGCGCGATAACGCTGCAAGACTTGTTGGCCTTCGGCCGCAGGAATGACGCGTCCCTCGGCAGAGAACAGCTTGAGGCCGTTGTACTCGGGCGGGTTATGGCTGGCTGAAATTTGCACGCCGCCGCCGGCCAGCAACGTACGAACCAAAACACCGGCAGTCGGCGTCGCGGCGACGCCGGCATCGATCGTGTCGCGTCCGACGGCCTCGAGCCCGCTGGCCACGGCCTGCGCCAGCATGCGTCCCGTGCCGCGCCCGTCGCGACAAATCACAACGGCCCGCCCCGGCGGCAGCGTGGCGGCGAAAGCGCAAACGTATCGAATCGCCAAGTCGGGTGTGAGGCTTTCACCGACGATGCCACGCAAACCCGAGACGCTGATTATCGGTTCACTCACAGGCGATGTTCCTTGTTGCAATGCGTTGGGCGAGGAATAGCGGGAGCGAGTGCGTGCAAGTATAGCAACCTCGAAAGCCGTCGCGTTGTCGCACGGTCACCGCGAGGCCATCGGCCTTGTTTGCAGACCGCATTTCGGCACAATAAACGCACGCCTGGCTGATCGGCCTCGGGCGACGGAAGGTTCCCTTTCAGGAGCGATCATGTCGACTTCCCCGCAATCATCGGCCACGGCCCTCGAAGCCCTGCAGGCTGCCGCAAAGGCCGGTCAAATTTCGGCCACCGCCGTCGAGAATATTCGTGCCTGGCTGACCGAGCCGCGTTACGCCGAGTATGCACCGCAAGTCGAAGAGCAAATTACCGCGGGCCACTGGCAGCAGTTGGACGACGTTTTCTGGACCGTTATTCCGTTTGGCACCGGCGGTCGACGCGGCCGGATGTATCCGATCGGCTCCAACGCGATCAATGATCGCACGATGGGGGAAAGCGCGCAGGGCCTGGCCGATTATGTCAAGGAACAGCGGCCAACCGGCGACTCACTTTCGTGCGCAATCGCCTACGACACGCGGCACCGCTCGCGTCATTTCGCCGAGCTGTGCGCCGAGATCATGGTCGCGGCGGGCTTCGAGGTCTTCTTCCTCGACGGATTTCGCAGCACGCCCGAACTATCGCTCGCCGTACGGCATTTTCGCTGCTCGTGCGGCATCATGATCACGGCCAGTCACAATCCACCCAGCGACAATGCGATCAAGGCCTATTGGAGCACCGGCGCCCAGTTACTGCCGCCGCATGACAAGGGGGTGATCGAGCGGGTCATGAACGTTTCAGCAATCAACCGTGTGCCATTTGCCGAGGCCCTGGCGTCGGGCAAAGTGAAGTACAGCCAGGAAGAGGCCGACACCGTTTATCAAAAGGGAATCCTGGCTCAGAGCCTACCCGGCCCGCGGGCTTTGAAGATCATCTACTCGCCGATGCACGGCGTAGGGCGATCGAGCGTTTGCCCGGTGCTGGCGCTGGCCGGCTTCAAAGACGTGGAAGTCTTCAAGCCGCACGCCGAACCGGACGGCGATTTCCCCAACGTGCCGGGACACGTTTCGAATCCCGAAAACCCAGCCACTTTCGACACCATGATTGAACGTGCGCAACTGAGCGGCGCGGAACTGATCTTATCCACCGACCCCGACGCGGATCGGTTGGGCTGTGCGGCGCCCGCCAGCACGGCGCTCGGCGCGCAATGGCGCACCTTTACCGGCAATCAGATCGGTGCTTTGCTGGCCGAATATGTCCTTGCCGGTCGCAAGGCCGCTGGCACGCTGACGAGCGATCATTATGTCGTTAAAACGCTCGTCACGAGCGAGATGATCCGCCGCATCGCCGATGCGTACGGCGTGAAGACGTACGGTAACCTACTGGTGGGCTTTAAGTGGATCGCGCAAACTATTGACGAAGTCGGGCCCGAGAAGTTTGTGCTGGGCTGTGAAGAGTCGCACGGTTTTCTCGTCGGCACGCACGTCCGCGATAAGGACGCCGCGGTGGCCGCGATGTTGATGGCCGAACTTGCCGCGCAATGCAAGACTGCCGGGCAGACCCTGTGCGAAAAGCTCGACGCGCTCTATTGGCAACACGGCTGTCATGCCGAGCGAACCGTATCGAAAACGATGCCCGGCAGCGAAGGCATGACGCGTATGAAGCAACTTATGACCCGTTTGCGCACCGAACTGCCGAAATCCCTAGGTGGCATCAAAGTCGCGCAGGCGCGGGATTATCTAGGTCAGGTAATACTGACGCCTGACGGCGGAAAGAAAAAATTGGACGGCCCCAAGGACGACCTGATTATTTTCGACCTGGAAAAGGCCGGCAACTACGCCGCCGTGCGCCCCAGCGGCACCGAGCCCAAGGTGAAGTTCTACACCTTTGCCTACGAGCCCGCCGAACAACTGGCGAACCTCGACGACACGAAGGCTGAACTCGAAGAACGCCTCACGACGATGGAGAAGGACCTGGCCGCCGTGGCCGACGCGACGTAAACACGCGAGCGTAAACCCGCATAGGATGGATAACTCTCAGGATTTTTTTTGGATGCCACTTTGGAAGCGAGGAAGCCCTTGGCAGGATGAAGTACGACACGGCGATGGGCACCTTGCGAGGCATGTTGCTGGGAATTAGAGTAACTCCAAAGCAACCAACGTCGATTGGCTGGGACGCTACGGACCCCTGCCTAAGAGGACAACTCAACGTAATGGCCCGGCGTGCTGGTCGTTTGTCATGGCGCGCGCGTTTCTTTGGCGCGAACAGGCATTCGCAACGGCCGCAACCCTGCCTATTTTAAAGGCAAGAGATGGGCGGCAGTTTGCTTTGTTATACAAATGCGTCACTGGCAGAACTGCAGTATCGCGTGCATTCGATTTCCAACACATTGTTAGCTCACGCAAGAGCACCTATCGTTATATTCTTGAGTTCATTCGCAAGTCACACTTGAATTGTGAACTCTATTCGGCGATCAGACATACTCACGCGTGTGAGCACGGCATAAAACTTTTCCCGCGTAAGAATACGAGTGAGGTCTATGAGCCTTAAGGCAATCGCCAAGGGAGCGGCAACCTTTGTACCCGGGGTTCAGCGATTTACGAATCGTGCCAGCGGTGGTTCAAATATGCCCCGCTACTGCTACAGTGTCTGGTTGCGGCATTTAGTAACCATGAAGCGTGCTGGTGCCCAAAACATCCGTGTCTTGGGAGAGCTTGGACCAGGAGACTCACTAGGAACAGGCATTGCATCGCGGCTGTCAGGCGTCGACCAGTACATTGGCTTAGAAGTAAAAAAGTACTTCGACGTCGAAACCAATCTGGCGATGTTCGACGCTCTTGTTGAACTGTTTCGTCGCCGAGAGCCCATTCCCGGACCTGATGAGTTTCCGGGGGTACGCCCGCTCCTTGATGACTACGATTTTCCGAGTGATATAATTCCGAGCAACGCCCTCGATGCGGAGCGCCTGGCACTGATTCGTCGAGACCTGACACGCCTCGACGATGCCGATAGCACGATCCGTTATGCAGCACCATGGGATGACTCCAATGTGATTATGCGCGGCGTTGCCGATGCGGTGATCAGCCAAGCTGTCATGGAACACGTCGGAGATGTCCCGCGGGCTTATGATGCCATCGCAAAATGGATTCGGCCAGGCGGCTATACGAGCCACGCCATTGATTTTCGATGTCATAAGACCGCAAACGAATGGAATGGGCATTGGGCCTACGGCGATTTATTATGGCGGGTAGTGGTTGGCTCTCGTCGATTCTTAATCAACCGTGAACCTCATTCTGTGCATGTCGAAAGTTTGAAGCGGCTAGGATTTAAAATCCTGCAGGACGAATGCTACGGCTCTGACGGAGGTCTGAGTCGTCACCGGCTGGCGCGGCGATTTCGCACGATGAGTGACCAGGACCTGCAAACATCGAATTGTTATATCCTTGCCCAATTGACGAAGGACGGAGCAGGCTGACCGTTCTAGCTCAGCTCGTCGATGGCCCGATTTGGCGTGGCCGCGGCCATCCACGGCATTGAACCGACAATCATGTTCGTCATCTTTGCCTACGAGCCAGCCGAACAACCGGCGAACCTCGACGACACGAAGGCCGAGTTGGAAGAACGCCTCAGCGCGATGGAAACAGACCTGGCCGCCGTGGCGGACGCGGTGTAACAGCGGATTGCCAACTCACGCGAAACTCCGTGTGGGCTTTAGAGGACGAGAATGGGGTTTTATACGTCGCTGACTTACTATCGGCCGCGTCCAGCGCCCATCGTGACGCCACGCGAGTTACGGCTCTTCTTTCTTGATCTGCTTGAAACAGGCGTTCTAGCTCGCGAGGGGCGTGCTAATTTCGAAATCAAATTCGGCAGCGCTATCGACCGGGACGATCGTCCGTCATCTTGGCTTGAACCAATTAATTCTGTCATCAGCACGGTCAAGGATATTGCCTGGGATTGGACGCACGAGGCAGATGACATCGTTTCGATGGTCGAAGCGCTCGGAGACGAGTCACGACCAATTCATCGGGCATTCATCTCGCTGGGGCCGGCGACGGACGATCTATGCAAACAGTTGTCTCGCATCGGGTCTCCAGAGAACGACGAAGACTTCGTGCCGGATAGTTGGTCGATGGAGTTTGGGCCGATTATGCTCGAAGACCCAGCAGCTGGTGTCGAATACCATATCGGATGGATGGGCATCAGTTTTGGCGGCAATGGATACATTTTCCCCTGGACCACGGCCGAAGTGCTCGATCGGATCGAGCGATCAACGGAGTTGAATAAGGTGGCCGCGGTATGTCAGTGGTACTGGCCTGTGCCTGGAAAGAAGCCATCGTTTTGGACGCGTAGAATGCGGCGTCGCCTGGGGAAGCTGTGGCCTTACGGAGAGGTCAATAAGCCCTGGGATTGGTACTGTGCGTTCAAGGAGTCGTATAAATCGATCCTTGGAAAGTTGTTAGGGCCATTTGGTACCAGCAGTTGCGACTGTCGCTCGATTATGCTGCCGCGCGGGAATAATCTCTCCTCGCCACGGATCAGTATTAGCAGGAACAACTCCTGACAACCGTGGAGGGGCACATGCTGCGCCGTCCTCTGTTCCTGCTCAGTTCGACGATGGCCCTGTTCGGCGTGGCCGCGGCCATACACGGCATTGATACCGGCTATGCCAAACCGCTTGGCATCGGATTGGTAATGCTGTGCGGCGCTGCCGTGTTCGCGTTGCTATACGTCGGTTCGCGTGGCAAATCGGCGATATGTGAACGCAGCGACGGCTAGCCTCGCAATGAGGTGTAGATATGTCCTCGCGCGGCCAGGAATCGCGAGTTGCGTCTCGGACATCCGCGTTCAAGCCGTGGCTGCTTGGCGGTTTTGTCGCATTGTGGATCGCAAGTTGCATTGATCCCCCCTGGCCGTACGAACTGATTCTGCAACACATTCCGACGGTGATTGCCATCGCTTTGCTTATAACGCTGGATCGTTACCAGCCGATGAGCCTGGCGAGCTTCACTGCGGTTTTGGCGTTTCTGTGCCTGCACTTGCTGGGGGCACGCTACCTTTACTCCAATGTGCCGTATCGCGAATGGTACAACGCGTTGGGTGGAAATGCGCCTTCCTCCCTCGGTTGGCAACGAAACCATTACGACCGGCTCGTTCACTTTTGCTACGGCCTGATGCTCGTCCTTGTAGTGCGCGATGTTCTCGATAAGTCGTTACGCATGCCGCGAGCTTGGGGAATAACGCTGGCGATCGGCGCGATTCTGGCTTCGAGCGCTCTTTACGAGCTTTTGGAATGGCTCATCGCGATCGCGCTTTCGCCGGACCAGGCCGAGGCCTACAACGGCCAGCAGGGCGATATGTGGGATGCGCAGAAGGATATGGCGCTCGCCCTGGCAGGCGCCATTGCCGGCTGCATCGCCGTGAAGCGGTGCCGCAACAAATCTCTCGACCGTGAGAGTGGCGGAAGGATCCGGCGCGAAACAACCGGTCGCGACGCCGTTTTCAGCGAGTTACTAAATCGGCGCCACGATCCGGTCTTTGCCCATAAATGGCCGTAGTACCTCGGGCACTAGAATCGAACCGTCGGCCTGCTGATAGTTTTCGATCACGGCTATGATTCCTCGGCTGATGGCGATCGCCGTGCCATTTAGCGTGTGCAAGAAGTGGGTTCCCTTTTCCCCCTTGTTACGATAGCGAATTCCCAACCGCCGGGCCTGATAGTCCGTGCAATTTGACGTGCTGGTCACTTCGCCAAATTCGCCGCCATCGCCGCGGCCGGGCATCCACGCTTCGAGATCGAATTTACGATACGCCGGACCTCCCAGATCGCCTGTCGCGGTGTCGACAACACGATAGGGAATCCCCAATCCGTCGAACAGACGCCCTTCCAGCTCGCAGAAATAATCGAGCATCGCGTCGCTCTGCTCGGGGAGCGTGAAGGCGAACATCTCGACCTTGGTGAATTGATGAACGCGGTACAGGCCGCGTGATTGGCGTCCCCCGGCGCCAGCCTCGGTGCGGTAGCAATGGCTGATCCCGCAGTACTTCAGCGGCAGCCGTTCGGCCTCGATAATCTGATCCGATAGCAGGCCGCCCAATGTAATCTCGGCCGTCGCAACCAGGCTCAGGTCACTGTCGGCCACACTGTATATCTGTGTTTCAGGCCCGCGCGGGATGTAACCGGTCCCTTGCAGAATGTCATTGCGCGCCAAGTCTGGCGTAATCGTCGGCGTGAATTTCTCCGAGATCAGCAGATCGAGCGCATAGCGCTGCAGCGCTAACTCCAGCAGCACCGCGTCGTTGAGCAGGAAATAAAACCCGTGCCCCGCGACTTTCGCTCCACCTTCGAAGTCGAACAATTGCAGCCGCTCACCCAAAGTGACGTGATCGAGCGGCTTGAAGTCGAACTTCGGCAGCGGCGTCTTTCCCTTGCGAATTTCCAGGTTCGACTGATCGTCGGCACCGGTCGGCGCGGCGGGGTGCGACAGGTTGGGAATCGTGCGCAGGATCGCATCCGTCTCAGCGATTAATGCATCGACCTCGGCCTGCACGGCCGTCGTCTTATCGCGCAGCTCGCGCCCCTGGTTCTTGCGCGCCTCGCGCTCTGCCGGATCTTTGGCCTGACCGATCGATTTCGAGACTTCGTTCGCCTGGCGATTCAACTGCTCCACTTCGGTCTGCTTCTCGCGGCGCTGCGATTCGAGCTGCAAGAAGCGATCGATGTCTGCCTTGGCGCCGCGCAGTTCGCAATTCTTCTTTACCAAGTCTACGTTTTCAGCAACGAATTTACGATCGAGCATGTGAAAGACGATGAATGAGGATTGCTGGTTGAAAATCCGATAGGAGCAGGTCGCGGCTCAAAACACGGCGATCCGCAACAGCGGCACACGACGTGTCATTTCTTGATTTTGCTGATTTCCTGCCACAAGTGAGCGCTCGCCTTGATGCCGCGATGAAAGTCGGCCAGGCAAAACTTCTCGTTCGGGCTGTGCGTATTGTCGTCGTTTTGCCCCCATCCCAGCAGTAGCGTATCGACTCCCAACTTTTCGTGAAAGGTCGACACCACGGGGATCGATCCCCCTTCGCGAATGAATACCGGGCGACGCCCGAAGCCGGCCTCGATCGCCCGGGCCGCGGCGTCCATGTAGGGGCTGTCGAGCGGCACGACCACGCCTGGCGCACCGTGAAACGAAATCAATTCCATCTTGATTCCGGGCGGAACGCGCGGCTCGAGAAACGCCTGCAGCGTCGTCGCTACCTTGTGCGGATCTTGGTTGGGAACCAGCCGAAAGCTGAACTTCGCGCTCGCCCGGGCCGGCAGCACCGTTTTCGCCCCTTCACCCTGGTAGCCACTGGTCAACCCATTGATGT
The DNA here is from genome assembly GCA_036499395.1 of Pirellulales bacterium. NCBI lineage: Bacteria > Pseudomonadati > Planctomycetota > Planctomycetia > Pirellulales > Pirellulales bacterium. Next base: position 91,025 of record DASYDW010000066.1, on the reverse strand, counting down.
CGCAGGTGGGTCTTGCCCAACGCCGTTCGAGCGTCGTGAAGCCTTCCTCGCCTGAGAGGGCGTCGACGCCGAGCTGCCGCATGAATTCTTTCTCGTCGAAATTGAGCTTGCGCATGGCCGCGCGCTCGGTGTCCGTGATCGGCAACACGTCGTCATAGAAACCGGGAAGCTGGACCTGGCCGCGCTCGTTGACCAGCGCCGTCAGCATGCGCACCAGCGCGTTGGCGGGGTTGGTGACCGCACCACCGAAGACGCCCGAGTGCAAATCCTGACTCGGGCCGGTAAGTCGCAGCTCGAAGTACGCGATTCCTTTCAGGCCGTAGGTGATCGCCGGTTGGCCCGGGGCGAATTGGCTGGTGTCGCTGATGACGATAATGTCGCAGGCCAGCCGCTCGTGATTGCGATCGACGAAAGTGTCGAGATTCGCACTGCCGACTTCCTCTTCTCCCTCAATGATGTATTTCAGGTTCAGCGGCAATCGGCCCGCGGTCTTGATCCAGCCCTCGGCGCTCTTGATGTGCGTGAACATCTGCCCCTTGTCGTCGGTCGCGCCGCGGGCGTACAAGTTGCCGTCGCGCACGGTCGGCTCGAAGGGGGGCGAGATCCACTCCCCCAACGGATCGGGGGGCTGCACGTCGTAATGGCCATAGACTAGCACCGTGGGCGCGCCAGGCACGGCCGAGCTCTCGGCATAGACGATCGGATGCCCGTCGGTCTCGATCAGTTCGGACTTGAAGCCCAGCGATTGGAACTGCTTCAGCACCCAGCCGGCCGCGGCGCGAATATCCTGTTTGTGCGCACTCATGGCGCTGACGCTGGGAATTCGTAACAGCTGGCACAGCTCTTCTTCGAAGCGTGGAGCTTGTTCGTCGAGATATTCGTCCAGGGTGGCCATTTTATGTCCAGGGGCGATTGATGATTTGTCACATGAAGGTGGGTCGCGGAACACGAAAATGCGTGGTGTTGGCACCCTGAATCGTTGGTGACGAGGCATCTGCAGTCAGCAGCCCCCTCAAGGTCGCAGGGTTTCCGCGGCAGTCAGGCGTCCAATATAATGGTCTACAGTGATTCCGCTACGGCGGACAGCGCGGCCGGCGCCGCAAAAATCGGTTGCACCGCCGCTTTGCCGTGTCAGAATTACGAAGGTCGCCGGACGTGCGACCGCCAAGCAAGGCCGGGAGGCCGAGCCACCCGTCACGGGAGATCTGTCGTGTCGAGCCAAGCCGCTGTCGAAGAGCCGATCGCTGAAATCGTCGAAGAGCGCAAAGCGCGGCAGGACAAAAAGCCGAAACGCCAGCCCCGCTATAACGTGATTCTATGGAACGACGATGATCATTCGTATCCCTACGTGATGGTCATGTTGCAGGAGCTTTTCGGACACAAACTGGAAATGGGTTACCAGTTGGCTACCGAGGTCGATACCGCCGGGCGGGCCGTGGTGCTCACGACCACGCGCGAGCACGCGGAATTGAAGCGCGACCAAATTCACGCTTATGGTAAAGACGACCTGATCGCGAATTGTCAGGGGTCGATGTCGGCTTCGATCGAGCCTATCGAAGAAGAATGACGCGCGGCCAGCGCATTGTTCGCGCGGCCGTGACTTGCGATAAAGAACCTCCGTCACCCGACGGTCTGATAGAACTGAATTCCCTTCCCTCTACCTCGACTTGCCATAGAGCGAAATGCCCACGCTGCGAACCGCGACGCTCGGCTGTAAAGTCAATCAGTACGAAACGCAGTACGTGCGCGAGGGGTTGCAAGGGATCGGCTACCGCGAAGCGAACGGCGACGAGCCGGCCGACCTGTGCATCGTCAACACCTGCACGGTCACTGCCGAAGGAGACGCCAAGAGCAGGCAAATCATCCGGCAGCTCGCCCGTCGTAACCCCGGCACGCGCATCGTCGTGATGGGCTGCTATGCAACTCGCGCTCCGGAGGAAGTTGCCTCGCTACCCGCCGTCAGCGAAGTTTTAACCGATAAGCGCGAATTGCCCGACCTATTGGGTCGCTTCGGCATTGTCGACGTGCCAACCGGAATATCGGGGCTCGATGGCCGGCAGCGCGCCTATGTGAAAGTGCAAGACGGCTGCCTGCTGAACTGTACGTTTTGCATCATTCCCAAAGTGCGACCGGAATTGGCCAGCCGTCCACCGGAGCAGATCGTCGCCGAGATCGAGCGACTGATCGGTAACGGCTATCGCGAGGTCGTACTGACCGGCATTCACCTGGGGCATTACGGCATCGAGCACAATCGCGGCCGGCCGAAAGACCAGTGGTTGCGACTGTCGCATTTGCTCGAACGCATCATACGCCTACCGGGTGACTTTCGCGTGCGGCTATCCAGCATCGAGGCTACAGAAATCACGCGCGAGTTGATCCGCGTCATGGCGGACCATCCCGACCGAATTTGTCCGCACCTGCACGTATCCATGCAGAGTGGATCGGACCGGATTCTGCGCCGTATGCACCGTCGTTGGGGAGCCCGACGATTGGTGGATCGTTGTCTGTTGGTGCGAGAATCACTCGCACAGCCGGCTTTGACGACCGATGTGATCGTTGGTTTTCCGGGCGAAACGGATGCGGACTTCGCTGATACGTGCTCTGTATTGGAAGAAATCGGCTGTTCGAAAATCCACATCTTTCCGTTCAGCGCTCGTCGTACGACGCCAGCCGCCGAAATGTCAGATCAGGTCGCGCCGGCTGTCAAAGCGGCGCGTGCCAATGAGCTGTCGGTGCATGCCGATCGTTTGCGCGACCGCTACTATCACAGCCTGCGCGGGCGAAGTCTGCAGGTGCTGGTCGAACCGCGTGCCGCGGCGCGCCCCGGATTCCGGCTGGGCACCTCGTGCCGGTATGCCCCCGTTGAAGTGCCCATCGAAGGGACGCGCGTTCGCGACTTCGTCACCGTGATTGCAGGGGACGTCGTCGATGGCTGCATTCGCACTCATGATCACCGTCCAGGCAGGACCTAAAGGACCGAGGCCGGGCCTGCCGCGCCGGGCGACGAGCATGGGAATCAGATTCGAATGCGTTCATTGCGGGCATATCCTGCATGTCAAGGATTTCCTGGCCGGCAAGCGTGGCATCTGTCCGCATTGCCAGGGGAAGATCGAAATTCCGCACGGCTCGACCATCCAAGCCGGCCCTGACGAAGGCGGCCCTGTCGCGGTGGAATTGCGTAACGTAATCGACGATCAGGCCACACGCGAAATGGGACCGGGAAGCTTCAATAGCCCTCACGCGACAGCGGGGATGGCCGGATCACGCGAAGCGATGCCGAATGCGATCACAAACGCTGCACCAGCGTACATGCCGCCGAACGTAGCATCGCCACAGCAACCGATGGGCGCGACTGGTCCGGCGCCCGGTGACTCGTCGGGCGACGCGGGCCTTTCGCAATGGTACGTGTTGCCGCCCGGCTCGATGACGAAGTATGGGCCGGCGCAGGGGGATCTCATACGCTCGTGGGTCGAAGAGGGACGCGTAGCGGCGGACGCGCTCGTATGGCGCGAAGGTTGGCCGCAATGGCGCCCCGCGGCCTCGGTTTTCCCGCAACTGGCACAAGCCGCTCCCGCCGTGCCCAGCGTGCCAACGACACCGGCCGTAAGACCGCACGTCGTGGCAACGACAGATAGCGATGTTAACACAGCGATGGGACCAGCGGTCGAGCTGAGCATCGATGATCCGGTGACCAGCACGCCGCAGCGCAGCACAAAGTATGGACCAAAACGTGCTCCGAGCGGCAAGCGAATGCGTCAACAGCAGAGCCTGATCATCGGACTGCTGGTGACGCTGATCGTTATCTTGCTGCCGCTGTTTATCTACGTCCTGTTGAATCAGTAGGTGCCGCGCCGCCGATTGCCACGCGACCAGGCTGACACTCAGGCGGTCAATCGTGCCAAGGGGATTTACCCCGGGGTGCCAGTTTTTGCATTACATTCGCGAGAACCGCATGCGCAGGGGATCGCGGTTCATTGGCCGAGCACCCCGAGTAGGCTACAATTCGGCAGCGTTCTGTCTTGGAATTTGCTCAAACGGATGTGATGAAGCAAGGAATCGACAACCATGAAATATTCCCCCAGTGCCGGGCTGCTCGGCGTGTTACTCACCGCCGGCTCGTTGGTTTCCGGTACGCTCGGTACTCAATGCTGTCGTGCGGAGGATGCCGCGCCAAAGACCTTCACGATCGGCGGCGCGTTTCAATTGAACTCACCGGAAACGTGGGTTAGCCGCGAACCGCGGACACGCATCGTCGAACACGAGTTCGCCGTTCCGAAGGCCGAAGGGGACGACCAGGATGGCCGCGTAACTGTGATGGGGGCGGGTGGCGGTGTGGCGGCCAATATCGACCGCTGGTATCAGCAGTTCTCACAGCCCGACGGTTCAAACACGAAAGAGCGAGCTAAAGTCGAGAAGAAAGAAATCGGTGGGCAATCCGTAACGATCGTCGATCTTTCAGGCACGTATACGGACCGGCCGGCCCCCATGGCACCGGGAGTCGAGCGTCCCAATTACCGCATGCTGGGCGCCATCATTGAGACAAAGCAGAACGGAAATCACTTCATCAAGTTCTACGGTCCTGAGCGGACCGTGACGGCGAACGCCGAGGCGTTCCGGAAGATGCTCGACAGCATCCGGCAAAAATAAGTGGGCCGAACGGCGCGTCGAGTGTCAGCTTTTCGTTCTCTACCCAACTCCGGCGACCTGCCGGTTCAGCGATGAAGATTCAGCAGTTTCTCGATCACCATGGGATTGGCGTCAACCCTTTCAGCGAAGAGGATGCGCAGACCGATCCGGTCTTCAAAGACCATTGCATTCTCAGCACCTACCATCCGAGCTGGGACAAAGTCTACGGCGATCCCGCCGAGCCCTCGACATCGATCGTGTTCGGCGAGAAGGGGTCGGGCAAGACGGCGCTACGACTGCAGATCGTACGACACCTGACCGAGTACAATCGCCAGCATCCGCAGCAGCGTTTGTTCGTCATTGAGTACGACGACTTCAATCCGTTTCTCGATCGATTTGTCGAACACACTGGCCCCCGCGGCCGGCGCGGCGAACAGGTGCTGGCGCAATGGAAACTGTGGGACCACATGGACGCGATCCTGTCGCTGGGCGTGACAACGCTCGTGGATCGTGTCCTGGGTGCGCAAGCGCAAAAGAGGGCTCCCGCCGTCGATGTCGGCTCGGTCGAAGTTCGCAAATTGGACCGGCACCAGGCACGCGATTTGTTGCTATTAGCCGCTTGCTATGATCAATCCACCGCCGAGGCGCCACGGCGCCGCTGGCATCGATTGCGCCGCAAGCTGCGCTTTCATAACTGGCGGGCCAAATGGCCGGGCGCGCTCGGCTTTTTCGGTACGCTGGCCGTTATTGGCGCACTGATCGGCTTGGATCGCGCCCATTGGTTCGAAACGCCCTGGCCCTACGCCTTGATCGCGGCGTTGTGGGTTCCCTGGGTGGCGCGCTGCTTGCGTTGGTTTTGGCGGGCTCGGCGCGTGTCGCGTCAATTGCGTGTCATCAAGCGCGACGTCAACCCGTTGCGGCATGTGTTGATGAACTTCAGCAACGATCAACTGGCGGGCCAACCGCTGCCCGAGCGCGAACGTACCGATGATCGGTTCGAGCTGCTCGTGAAATTTCAGGGTGTGCTCACCGGCTTAGGATTCACCGGCATCGTGGTTCTGGTCGATCGGGTTGACGAACCCCACTTCATCAATGGTTCGGCCGAACGCATGCGCGGCCTGTTATGGCCGATGCTGGATAACAAGTTCCTCAAGCATCCGGGCTTGGGCTTCAAGTTGTTGTTGCCGATCGAGCTGTCGTACTTTATCGATCGCGAGGAGCGTGATTTCTATCAGCGCGCACGCCTCGACAAGCAAAACCTGGTTCCGTCGCTGGAATGGTCGGGTGAGGCGCTATACGACGTGGCCAATTCCCGGCTCAAGGCCTGCGCCATCAACGGACGTACGCCGACGCTGCGCGATTTGTTCGACGAAACGGTCGATGATCGCCGACTGATCACGGCGCTGCGCACTCTGCGCGTGCCACGGCACTTGTTCAAATTCCTATATCGCGCGTTTGTGGCGCATTCGAACGCCCATACTGATGACAAGCCCGCATGGAAAATCTCGGGCGAGACGTTCGAGTCACAGCTAGCTCTCTATCAGCGCGATCAAGACGCTTTCGACCGTGGCATGGGGGCGGGTTGAAATCCTCCGTCACTCGGCGATCGCAGACGTGTCTCGATCGACGATCAACTCTCGAAAAATGCCCGCGTTTTCTCGGCAGATTTCCTGGCCGGCACATCGCCGGTGGCGGTCGTTGTGCCGTCGCTAAAGCCACTCGGAATGCCAGGTTAACGCCGCCCTTGACGGGGTAATTTTCTGGCCTTTACCCGTTCGGCGCTTGTCGGCACAATACCGCCTCGCCGATGACCCCCATCTAACCCCGTCATGGGCTCCGCGGCCGGAACAATCGTCAGGATGACACCCGGCCCGAAAAAATCCGCCGAAAAGCAAGGAGTGCTGAAAGTGGCTGACTCACTTTGCCGAGGTTCGTTCGCGGCTCTCTTCACGGCGCTGACCATCGCCACCGTGGCTGTTGGCCAGCAACAACCGCCACAGGCGCCCTCGCAGCAGCCCTTGCGTCCATCGCAGCCGGCCGGCGCACCGGCGGGAGCTCCGGGAGGCGCGCCCGCACATCATGCCGCTGGTCAAGCTGCCGGCGGACCGACGGGTGGCGTGGCCCTGATCGACCTGCCCTATGTTTTGAAGAATCACGGCGGATTCAATCACCGCCTGGAAGAGCTTCGCCATGAGGCCGAAGCCGCCGAAAACGCACTCAAGGCCAGTCGCGACTCGATTCAAAAGCTGATGGTTCAGCTCGACGATCTAAATCGTGGCAGCCCCGACTTCAAGAAGCTCGAAGAAGAAATCACCAAGCGCCAGGCCAGCCTGAGCGTGGACGTGAATATCACCAAGAAGAAATTCCAAGAGGCCGAGGCCAAGATCTACTACGAGGTCTATCAGGCGATCCTCGCTGAGGTTCGTTATTACGCCGAAGCCAATCGCATTACGCTGGTCCTGAAATTCAACGGCGACGAAGCGAACAAGGACAATCCGGAAGAGATCATGCGTGAAATGCAGAAAATGGTGCTGTATTACAGCCCGGCCGTTGACATCACGCCGATCATTCTCGATCGGATGAAGGGTCAGCAGCCGCGCGGCGCCGCGGGTGCGAATCCGGCAGCACAGCGGCCAGGCGTGCAGCCACGCCGTCAATAAGCACCACGCCCGAAAGGGGCGCGTAATGCATCATCTCGGTATCGGTTTACTTCTGGTTCCCGTTCGCTTGGCAGGCTGATGTACATCCAACGACAGCAACGTACGATCGAAAAAAACGCGACGGTTGAAGGCTTCGGTTATTGGAGCGGCAAGGACGTTCGGGTCGAATTCCGCCCGGCCGCTCCTGACACCGGAGTGGTGTTCGTCCGCCACGACCTGCCGAAGCCGCAACGAATCCAGGCCCACGTCGCTCAGCGCGTCGAGACTCCTCGTCGCACGACGCTTCGCGCCGGCACGGCGAGCGTCGAGATGGTCGAGCACATCATGGCCGCCTTGGCCGGATTACGAATCGACAACTGCGAAGTGTGGGTCAACACGGTCGAGATGCCGGGCTGCGACGGCTCGAGCCAGCCCTTCGTCGAGGCACTTTCGGCAGCGGGCGCGGTGACACAAAATGCATTGCGTACGGCGCTAGTCGTACGCGAGGTGACGCGGCTGGGCGATATCGACAGTTGGATCGAGGCTAGGCCGTCGGCCGGGCCAGGCATGTCGATTAAGTTCCGCATTGACTACGGTTCGGGGAATGCCATCGGACGCCAAACGCTGACGATGCCCATTACTCCCGATTCGTTTTGTCGCGAACTGGCCCCCAGCCGAACGTTCATGCTCAAGAGCGAGGCTGATTGGCTCGTGGCGCAGGGGCTAGGGCGCCGCGCTTCGACCAAGGACTTGCTAATCTTCGACGGCGACGGGCCGATCGACAACGAACTGCGTTTTCGCGACGAATGCGTACGCCATAAGGCGTTAGACCTGGTTGGCGATTTGGCCTTGGCCGGCTGCGATTTGATCGGGCACTTCGTGGCCCATCGTAGCGGGCACCGGTTGAATGCCGAATTGGTACGCGTGCTGTTGCAAGAGGGTGACATGCTGGTGGCGCATCGTCGTTCGGCGTAATGATTACGCCAACGAGCGTCACGGTACGAGTGCGGAAGTGTAAGGGATTATTACTTCGAATCGTCCACCTGACCTGAGCGACCGGTACGTCGCCAGAAGTCGGCAGGATGCGCGGAGCAGATCGCACATGGCAACTTATGTTTCGGAACACGTCGCGATCGATGCACGCGCGGAAATCGACATCGACGTAGAAATCGGGCCCTTCTGCGTGATCGGCCCTCACGTCCGCATCGGTCGCGGTACCCGGCTCGAGAATAACGTGACCATCATGGGGCACGTTACAATCGGCCAGAATAACCATATCTATCCTGGCGTCGTCATCGGCGGCGAGCCACAGGATATCAGTTATCGCGGCAGCGATACGCAAGTCGTTATCGGCGACTCGAACTGCATCCGCGAGGGGGTCACGATCAACCGCGCCACCGAAAAAGAAAGTGGCGTTACGTCGGTCGGCAACCATAATTTCTTCATGGCCTGCTCGCACGTGGCGCACGATTGCCGCCTGGGCGACCATATCATCATGGCCAATGCCACGTTGCTGGGTGGGCATGTGCATGTTCATGATTACGCTTCCATCTCGGGTGGCGTAGGGGTTCATCACTACGCCACGATCGGGTCGTATAGCTTTGTTGCCGGCATGAGCCGCGTGTTGCACGACGTGCCCCCCTACATGCTTGTCGACGGCCATCCGACTCGGCCGCGCTGCATCAACGTGGTCGCGCTCAAACGCAAGGACTTCTCGCAGGAATCGATCGACAGCCTGGCCGAGGCGCATCGACTGTTGTTCCGCGCTAAGGTAGGCCTCGAGCACGCCCGCGAAATCCTTCGCGGCAACAATCTGGTTTCGCCCGAGGTCGCGAATCTGCTCAGCTTCGTCGAGCAGCAGCAAGAAGGAAAACACGGCCGCGCTCGTGAGCGCAGGAGAGCTGCTTGAAACCGGTCAATGTGGCCGTGGTCGGCGTCGGACATCTCGGACGAATCCACGCTCGAATTATCTCGGGCCTGCCCGAGTTCCATCTCGTCGGGCTTGTCGACCCGGTGCCTGAGAATCTGTCCCAGGCGACAAACGATTTTCACGCCCCCGGCTTTCGCGATCCGCGCGAGTTGCCCGACGGCATCGACGCGGCGATCATTGCCACGCCCACTCGCTTTCACCACCAGGTGGCGACCGAGTTGATGGCCCGCGGCATGCATCTGCTGATCGAAAAGCCCTTGGCCAGCACGTACCCCGAAGCATGTGAACTGGTCGACCTCTCTCACGAGCAGGGCGTCGTGCTGCAAGTCGGCCATGTGGAACGCTTCAATCCGGCCTTTGGTGCCGCTCTACCGCATCTAACCGCGCCCAAGTACGTCACGGCCGTGCGCCGTTCGGGCTTCTCCTTTCGCTCGACAGATATCGGCGTCGTATTGGATCTGATGATTCATGACATCGACCTGGTGCTGTCCTTGGTCCGTTCGCCGTTACGGAATGTCGAGGCGCTGGGCCTGTCGCTTTTCGGACGGCATGAAGATGTCGCCAACGCGCGGCTAGCCTTCGAGAATGGCTGTATTGCCGAGCTGAGCGCATCTCGCGCCAGCCGGCTGCCCGCGCGAACGATGGATATCTGGTCATCGCGAGCGATGGCGAGCCTTGATTTCACGTCGCGCACCGTGGCGCTCGTGCGTCCCAGCGAGGCGATCGTGCGGCGCGAGGTCGACATCGAACGAATGTCGCCTGCTGATCGCACGGCACTCAAAGATCGGCTGCTTGTTGATCATTTGCCCATCGAACAAATGACAATCGAGCCGCGCGACGCCATAACCGCCGAGCTCAAGGATTTCGCCGAGAGCATTACGACAGGCCGCGCGCCGCAAGTCACGGGCGAGGCAGGGCGCGATGCCGTGGACGTCGCGGAGCGCATCCTCGCAAAGATGGCGCGGCACGCCTGGGATGGCACGCCGGACGGACCTGTCGGGCCGCACGTCGCTCCCACGCGGCAAATCATTCCGGGCCCGCATTGGGGACGGAAGCCGGCCACATCGCCGATCGAACGGCGCGAAGCGGGCTAACGAACGTCCGCCCGCGGTACATCGAGTACCATCGGCATCGCGCCTTCGTATCCCGTCAATACTCTCTCGAATGAGGCTCGTTCGTCGTTTAGACGCGACCTGCCTCGGGCACGATAAACGGTGCGCGATACTCGCGCGTCAGCATGGCATCTGCCTGCGAATCGTTGACGAATCGCTCGTCGTCGATGTCGAAGTGCAATTCTCGGCCATAAGTGATCTGGGTTTTCTCCGGATCGACGCCGTTCGCCTTCAGATGATCGCTAAATCGCTCGAAGGTGTCGACGGCATCGTCGTTACCGGCCAGTCGCATCTCGACCTGCTTCATGTTTTCCTGCGTCCCAAGGCGATACGAAATATTCCCCATGTGACACAGCGCACTCGAGAGATGCCCTTGCAGGATGTCCGCATTCAAATCTTCGGATTTGCGGCTGCGCACGGCCTTCAAGAAATTGGCGTGGTGATCGCCGCCTCCTTGGAACTCGGCGACTTTGTTTCCCTTGAGATCGAAGGCTGCGCCGGCCTTGTAATCGGTGAGGACGACAAAGCCATCGGCCCCCTCGAAGATCACGCCCACCCGCGCGTCGCGCAGCGCCTCGGTCGGCAAGCCGCGCACTTCGAAGACCAACTGTTGATCCCCGTAGTCGTGAATAATGACCTGGGTGTTGGCGGTTTCACCGGCGTCGGTATAACCGAGACGGCCGCCATAGCTGACGACTTCCGTGCTGAGCGTCTTTCCGCCCAGACCCCATCGCGCCAGGTCCATTTGATGGATACCCTGATTGCCGAGATCACCGTTGCCGTAGTCCCATATCCAGTGCCAGTCATAATGCAGCTTCTCTCGTGTCAGCGGCTTCACCGGCGCCGGGCCCGACCATAGGTCGTAATTTACCGACGACGGAATCGGGTAATCCCCTTTCGGGCCGATCGAGGGGCGTGGCTTATAGCACAGTCCACGAGCGATGCTCAACTGACCGATCTTTCCGGAGTGAACATAGTCGATCGCATCGATCGATCCCTTCATCGAGCGGCATTGCGTTCCGGTTTGGCAGATGCGGCCATACTTCCGCGCGGCGTCGACGATGCGACGTCCTTCGCTGACGTTGTGGCTGACCGGCTTCTCGACATACACGTCTTTGCCCGCTTGAATGGCCCAGATGGCGACCAGTGCGTGCCAATGATTCGGCGTGGCCGTCGTGACAATGTCGACCGATTTGTCTTCGAGCAATTGCCGAAGATCGGCAACATACTTCGGCTCGCGACCCTGTCGCGCAGCGACCTCTTTGACGCGCTGGCGGCCGACCGATTCGTCGACGTCGCACACGTATAAGACCTCGGTGTCCTCGCGCGTCGAGTATTTCTGCAAATGACTGTTGCCTTGCCCGCGCACGCCGACGCAAGCGACGCCCAGTTTCTCATTCGGGCTTTTGCTAGCCGGTGTGCCCGCCTCTTCGGCGTGCAGCTTGCCGATCCCTCCGGCAGCAACGGCCGCCGCGGCAGCCAACATCGAGTCTTCCAAAAACCGGCGGCGTGACAATGACGACATACAAAGCTCCGATAAAGTAGAAGCCCGCGTCAGGCTGAGGGCGGGTAGGGGTGCGCGGCAAATTCGGAAACGTAGCTGTCAAGTTTAACAGGCCGTGACGCGATGCAAAGTGCTTCCGGCTTCCGAGACGGGCGATTATTGCGGTCGATTGTCGCTCGCCTGTCCCGTGCGAATGACGATCACGGCTGCACGGACAATTAAGTGAACGTCGAAATCCTCACCGGCAGGCCGTTTTAAGCCACGTCCTCAATCGATTTATTCACGATCTCTACGGGTACCGTTTGCCCGTTACCCTCGTGGTGGTGGGGGCGAATGCTGGTGGCCGATTCGCGAATCGGACCGAGGTGCTGTTGCGGAATCCGACAGTGAATCGTTACCCGACTTTCGTGATATTGCTGGGACAATACCTCGGCATGTGCGGCCAGAAATGCCAACAACCGGCCGTTACCCGCCTCGGTCTCGATGTCAACATCGAGGAAACCGCGACTGAGCGCTTCGCTGGTTCGGCCGGCAAGTTGAGCGAGCCCCGTTCCGCGCCGGGCGCTAATCGGAATGGCATTCGGATATTTCTCCAGAAGTCCATCACGCTGCGCAGCGTCTTCGATCGCATCGATTTTGTTGAGCACCAGCAACGTGTCTTTCTCTTCGATGCCCAATTCTTCAAGCACCCCGTACACGGCGGTGATCTGCTGGTAAACCGCCGGACTGCTGGCATCGGCGACGTGCAACAGCAAGTCGGCCTGGCGTGCTTCCTCCAACGTAGCTTTGAAGCTCGCAATCAAATGGTGAGGCAGGTCGCGAATGAAACCGACCGTGTCGCTCAACAACACCGGCCCCCAGCCTGGCAGTTGCCAACGCTTGGTGCGCGTGTCGAGCGTGGCGAAAAGCTTGTGCGCGGCAAGGACCTCGGCGCCAGTGAGCGCGTTCAAGAGCGTGCTCTTGCCCGCATTGGTGTAACCCACGAGTGAGACCGTCATGCGATCGTGTCGGGCAGCGACCTGACGCTCCTTGCGGCGTTCGATCGTCGCCATCTCGGTGCGCAGGTCGTGGATCTTCTTCTCGACCAGCCGGCGATCGACTTCGAGCTGCTTTTCACCCGGGCCACGCATGCCGATTCCCATCTTCAACCGCGACAAGTGTGTCCACATCCGCTTCAATCGCGGCAACGAATATTGCAGCTGTGCTAGCTCGACGGCCAGGCGTGCCTCGTGCGTTTGAGCGCGGCTTGCAAAGATGTCGAGAATCAACTCCGTACGATCGAGCACCTTCACTCCGGTCGCCTGCTCCAGGTTGCGGGTTTGTGCGGGGGATAGATCGTTGTCGAAGATAATGACATCGGCGTCCTGCGATTCGACCAGCGCGTGCAGCTCCTCGACCTTTCCCTTGCCGAGATAGGTAGTCTTGTCGGGCGTCTCACGGCGCTGCGTGAGCTGGCCCACCACACGCGCACCGGCCGATTGGGCAAGGCCCTCCAATTCCTCCAAAGGTTCGCCTGGAAACTTGTGCGAAGGAAGCACGACGCCGACCAATACGGCCGCTTCACTGACGACGGTCTCTGAGCGGTACATCTCTTTCACGATGGCGGCGAATCCTTTTACAGGGGGCGAAATGCGTGATCGTTATTTGTCGCGCAAAGGATTGGGACAGAGCGGACGTCTAGTCGGTTCGGGTTCTATATCGAAAAAATGAGTGCCTGATCGGACGCTAGCATTGCTGACTGCCTTTCGTTGATATTTATCAGGAATCCATATCGCCCGCGTGCAGGTTGCAATAGCTCTCATAGCGGCGCGCGTCGAGCCAACCGTCAGCCACCGCATCCTTCACCGCGCAATCGGCTTCGTGCGTGTGTGTGCAATCCGGGAAGCGGCACTTGCTGACGAAGGGGCGAACGTCTCGGTAGTATCCGGCAACTTCTTCGCGCACCACGTCCCACAATTGAAACTGGCGAATGCCTGGTGTGTCGATTACATAGCCTCCTGCCGCCAGCGGCAATAGTCGAGCGGTGGTCGTGGTATGGCGTCCCTTTTGTGTCTCTTCGCTGACGTCTGCCACGCGCAGAGCAAAACCAGGCTCAATGGCATTAAGAATCGACGACTTGCCGACACCGCTCTGTCCGGCGACCGCGGTCGCAAAACCAGTCACAGCTCTTCGTAACCGATCGACGCCCAGGCCGGTTCGAGCACTGACGAGCAGAACGCGGTAGCCCATCTGGCTATACACTCCGACGATCGGCTGCAGTGTGGCGCGATCGACCAGATCGACCTTATTGATGACGATCAAGGGACGGATTTTGTTCTTTTCGGCGCTGACGAGAAAGCGGTCGATCAGATTCGGTTTCAGATACGGTTCGGCGGCGCTGCCGACAATCAGTAATTGATCGACATTTGCCACCAGGACGTGTTGCCGACGGCGCGTCTCGCGACTGACGACGCCATATCGTGGCTCAACGCGCTCGATGATCCCTTCGTTACCTGGGGACGGACGAAAAGCAACCCGATCCCCGGCGGCCACTACGTGCCGCAGGTCGGTACTGAGCGTCTTCAACAGTCGCCGGGTAGCGCATCGGTACAGTTGTCCGTCGATCGCCTGTACAGTGCTGATCAATCCTTGCACGGAAAGCACTCGACCCGCGAGACTTTCCGTCGCAGCGACGTTCGACTCGGTCGCGTCGCGGTCAACCGCCGTTGGATCATCGACCAGAATGGTCCGTTTGCGAGTCAGCTCGCCGCGACCGCTGATCCGCTCCCCCTTGATCGCGTCGTCCTGACGCGTGTCTTCGGTGTGGAATCGCTTCGTCCAGTCGGAGGTCCTGGCCCGGGTCACCCGGTTCTTGCGAAACTCAGCGCGAATCTTTTTCTTTTTGGCCATGCGGCGCGGGCGCGTTACCCCAACGAGATCGAATTAGAAAAGCTCAGTGCGTCGCCGCTGACGAAACGCCGCAGGCGGGACAGAGATGAAGATCGCAAACGAATAGATCGCTTGCAAGCTCTAGACGCAGACCGCGGACCCAGGCAATTCCAGCGTGGCGGCAAGCGTTTGCTCATGGGGCGCGGTGGCTCACAGAGGCTTGTTGAAGTCCTTGATCTGGCCGGCTTCGTTATTGAGAACGTCGTAGCGATCCTTGGCGTTCCCTTTTTCCTTCGCCAAACCAGCTCGCTCCAAGAGCGACTTCGAAAAGATTTCGGCGTTGGGGGCTCCCTGGCTGGGAGGCGGACCAACGGCACCCAGATCTGCCGGCGAGTATTGCACCGTATAACGGTGCGTGGCAATGCTCAGTACGTCACCTGGGTCGAGCCGCTTTTCGGTGACCCTGCTACCGTTGACCTTCAGCCCGTTACGGCTTTTTTGGTCGTGGACGTACCAATAGCCAGAATCGATCTGCAATTGGCAATGATGGGCCGAGACGTTGGGAAACCGCAGGACGATATCGCAACTTTCCCGTCGTCCTACGAGGAGAGTCTTCTTCCGCAACGGGATGGTGTCGCCTCCGCCAAGCGGGATCAGTTCACCATACATGTAGAAGGCTACCTAACGCGAAGAACGTAGTTTAAAACCACTTACCCCCTCCGGACTTGAGTCTATGCAGCCCTTGCGAATGCGTCAATAATCTCCTGCTATGCCTGCAATCGTCCTTCCAGACTGGCGCGCCGCCGGGCTTCGTTATTTCACGCTTAATCACTACTTGCGCTCGCGATTTGGCCAGCGCACTCAAAAAGTCAGCCTGAATGCCGGTTTTACCTGCCCGAACGTCGACGGCACGGTCACAACGGGTGGGTGCGTATTCTGCGACAACCGCAGCTTTAGTCCCAGCCGCCGGGTGCCGCGCGGAGCAATCCGTGCGCAGCTCGATGAGGGAATTCGCCGACTGAAATGGCGTTATGACGTCGATCGGTTTCTGGCTTATTTTCAACCGGCCACGAATACATACGCGCCGCTGGACCGGTTGGCGCAGGTCTATGACGAGGCGCTCGAGCACCCTCAGGTCGTGGGGCTGGCCGTGGGCACGCGTCCTGACTGTGTGCCGGACGACGTCGTGGCCCTGCTGGCTGACATCGCGACGCGGACGTACCTGTCGGTCGAACTTGGATTGCAGACGATTCACGACCGGTCGCTCGATTGGATGAATCGCGGTCACCATCACGACGCTTTCGTGGATGCGGTCGAGCGCTGCCAGGGTCGAGGGTTCGAACTTTGTGCCCACATCATGCTTGGGCTCCCGGGCGAATCACACGAAGACATGCTGGACACAGCCCGAGAAGTCGCCCGACTCGGCCTGGACGCGGTAAAGATTCACAATCTATACGCCGTGAAAGGGACACCGCTGGCTGACTGGGTAACGGCCGGCCATGTGCAATTGATGGAGCGGGACGAATACGTCGCCACGCTCGTCGATTTCCTCGAACTCCTCCCACCGCGATGCATCGTCGAGCGCGTCAGCGGCGAGGTCCCTCCGGACTATCTAGTAGGGCCAGCCTGGTGCCTGGACAAGCCGGCCTTGCGTCAAGCATTGGATGGCGAACTGCGCCGTCGCGACACCTGGCAGGGACGCCAATGGCAGTCGACCGTGTCCGCTTGAGACCGACCAGGATTCTTTGCCTCTCCGTTCACGGCCGGCCCGCGCTCGGCTATCGTAGAGCTTGGGTTCGGAGTGGACCCGATGGTCGCCGGCCGCGACCAGCGCGCAGGGCTTAACCGCCTCGCACGCCTAGCGGCGGGAGGAAAGTCCGGGCACTTCATGGACACGGTGATGGGTAACACCCACCGGCCGCGAGGCCAGGGAAAGTGCAACAGAAAGTAAACCGCCGCGCCGGACTCGTTCGACGCGGTAAGGGTGAAACGGCGAGGTAAGAGCTCACCAGCAGACCGGGCGACCGGCCTGGCTTGGCAAACCCCACCGGGTGCAAGACCAAACAGGGAGCAGCGGACTCGGGATGGCGCAAGCCATTCCAAGCACGCACGGACCGTCCGGGCCGTTATGACTTCCGGGTAGGTCGCTTGAGGAGCCGAGCAATCGGCCCCCTAGAGAAATGACCATCCCCCGTCGTGCCCCTTACAGGACACGACGGGGACAGAACCCGGCTTACAAGTCCACTCCGAACCCGTTTTTTCGATTTACCCCGTCCGGTCAAGACGCCATTCGGCCATCGCTTAGGCGTCGACCGGAACCAGGTCGCCGTCGACCATCTGCAACAGCTTTGAAATGCAGAGCTTGTTCATGCTGGTATGACGCTCGTGCGCCTCGGCACGCAACGACTCGTGCAGGCTCTTCGGCAGCCGGACCGTGATCACACGCGTCGGCTCGCGCGAGCTAGCAAAGAAGTCGCCGCGGGCGCGGAGCTTGGCCAACCGCTGCTGGATCTCGCCGTACTCGGCGGTCTGCTCGAATCGGCTCAAAAGTTCGGGGGAGGGGAAGGCCCGACGAACCACGCCTTCCAGTCCAAGAATCTCGCGGAAGAAAGTCACCCAGTCCGGGCTCTGTTGAAACATCTCATCGGCAACACGCAGAACTTCTTGCTCTTTAGTCATCATCGCGTCCTGTCTCCTATCGATCGGGGCAAACGAATCCTTTCCGTCGACGACCCCTCTGGTCGCCGGTTTGTCCCAATGATCTAAGCAAGTCAAGCACAGCACGGATGTCATGTCATCGCTAGCACTTAGGGCGAACGCCTGTTAATTGAGCAGGGCTGCTTTAGTCGAGGCATCGGAGGCCGTGCCTAATTGTTGTGCATTGGCCTTTTTCCCATTTCCAAAGTGTCCCGTAAAAGGAGACCGGAAAAGATTCAAGAAAAGCCGCGACGACAGTCATTTATGATCTGGCCGTGTGAAGCGGGGCAAAAAGAAAAGAACCGCGTGGATCGGGTGATCCACGCGGTTCGAATATCTTTACTGACCGGCCCGTACGACTCGGGGGGGGTTGGGTAATGGTCCGCCGACTTAGGCC
Source organism: Pirellulales bacterium (assembly GCA_036499395.1). Lineage (NCBI taxonomy): Bacteria > Pseudomonadati > Planctomycetota > Planctomycetia > Pirellulales > Pirellulales bacterium. Next base: position 73,252 of record DASYDW010000066.1, on the reverse strand, counting down.
GACAGTTCGTCCCGGACCCGCTCGAGCAATTTCTTGGTGGCCAGGATGCCCTCGGGCTCGGACAACTTCGCCCCTTCGTATTCGATGCCGACCCGGCCGTGGTAACCGGCGTCGATGACGATCTTCATCATCTTCTTGTAGTCGGTCTTGGTCTCGTTGCCGGCCTCGTCGAAGTCGTGGCTCTTGGCACTCACGGCCTTGGCAAAGGGCATCAACTCCTCGACCCCCTTGTACCGGTCGTAGTTCTCGGTCGCCGAGACACGGAAGTTCCCAAAGTCGGGGAGCGTACCGCAATTTGGCAAACCGACCGCTTTGATGACGCCGACCAGCCATTGGCCATTGGACGACAGACCGCCGTGGTTCTCGACGATCACGCTAATCTGGTGGTCCCGGCCAAACTCCGACACTCGCCTTAGACCATCGGCCGCCAGCTTTTGTTGTTCCTCGAAGCTCCCCTTGCTGGACGCATTGACGCGGATGGCGTGGCAGCCCAGGAACTTGGCGGCCTCGATCCAGGGATAGTGGTTCTCAACCGCTTTCTTGCGCTTTTCCTCGTCGGGGTCACCTAGCGCACCTTCGCCGTCGATCATGATCAGTACGTTCTGGACCCCAACGTCGGCGGCCCGCTGCTTAAGTTCGGTGAGATAGGCCGTGTCCTTGGCTTTGTCCTTAAAGAACTGATTGACGTATTCCACGGCTTCGATGCCGTAATCATTTTTGGTCGCCGCGGGAAAATCGAGATTCTTCATCTTGCCCGAGAACAGCGTCTTATGCAGCGACCATTCGGCGAGCGAGAGCGTGTAGAGCGGCTCCTTGGCGGCCGCGGCCGAGGCCTGACGAGCCATGGGCAGCATGGCGCCCAGGGCAGCGGCGCCGCTAGCGGCAAGAAAATTGCGACGATCAAGGTAGTGCGACATGGCTTATCCTTCGGCACGAGCGAGGCAGTTGAGGGGGGATTTAACCCAAGACGTGGGCTAGTATAGGTGCCCCCCTGAGGCCGGGCAACGAGATTCGTTCGCTATCGAATCATTGCGATTTGCAGGCGCTGCTGCAGATCTCTCGCCTTCGCGTAGCATCCTATTCCCCGGTGGAATGCCGCAGCAGCCACGAACTGAACGGGCATGCGATAGTTGCAAGGCCCCCGTCCGCCGCGTGTGGCAACCTATCAAACACAACGCCTACCCCCCGCCTTCTCTTTTGACGTGCTGAGCCGGCTTCAACTATCATGGATTGAAGTACGGCGTGGCAGACGGTTCTCGTCCGCCCGGGCGTTCGTCCGCACAAATGATCGCAGGCGCATCCCATCTTGGCGCTACGATCAAGTCCGTAGCTGGCCGTTGGCATGTCGGTTTGTTTCCTGACAGACGCGTAGCCGCATGAGTCATTCGAGTTCCAGCCAGGTTCGCATTAGCACGCCCGGGTCATTGCCCGCTGGCGGCGGACCAGTTGCTGCGCCCATCAACAGCGGCAGCCTTCCGCAACCAGACGACCGCACGGTCATTTCGGATCGGTTACCGCTTCCGGCTGGCAACGAGTCCCGGCCTGCCCACCCTTTCGAGTTCGGCAAGCTGCTGGCCGGCGACCGGCTAGGGCATTTCGAACTGCTTGAATATGTCGGCGGCGGAGGCATGGGGGCCGTCTTTCGCGCCCGAGACACGATGCTCGACCGCGAAGTGGCCCTGAAGGTCCTATCCCGGGCGCAAGGGGCCGACGACGAGACTCGCCGGCGATTCCACGTCGAGGCCCAATCCGCTGCCCGCCTGGACCATCAAAATATCGCCCGCGTTTATTACGTGGGCGAGGACCAGGGGTTGAACTTCATCGTCTTCGAGTTCATCCGCGGCGAGAACATCCGCGACCTGGTAGAGCGACAAGGCGCCCTATCCGTCGGCGACGCCGTGAGCTTCACCTTGCAGATCGCCGAGGCACTGGCCCACGCCTGCGAGCGCAATGTCGTGCATCGCGACATTAAGCCCTCGAATATTATCGTCACGGCCGAAGGGAAGGCGAAGCTGGTCGACATGGGGCTGGCTCGTTTGCACGCCCGCACCTCGAACGACGATCTGACAGCTAGCGGCGTTACGCTCGGAACCTTTGACTATATATCTCCCGAGCAGGCGCGCGATCCGCGGATGGCGGATGTCCGTAGCGACATTTATTCGCTCGGCTGCACACTGTACTACGTGCTCACGGCCAGGCCACCGTTCCCGGAAGGGACGGTGCTGCAAAAGCTGTTGCAGCATCAGGGGGACGAGGTCCCCGACCCTCGCCAGATCAATCCCGATATCCCCGAAGAGATCGCGGCCATTCTTCGCCGCATGCTGGCCAAGGATCCCAAGCATCGATTCCAAGAGCCAGGCGAATTAATCGGCGAATTGTTGGTTGTTGCCGATCGATTGGACCTGCGTCCCATGACCACTGGCCAGTTCTGGATCGCTCCCCAGCATCAAGCGATGGCTTTTTGGGAGCGGCACCTGCCCTGGATCGCCCCGGTCGCGGCGCTACTGCTCATTCTGCTGGGACTCGAATGGTTCGGTTCGTCATCTGCACCCCCCGGTTTGATGAACCCTGACGATCCTCGCCCGTTGAATGCCGGCGCTTCTGGAAAGAGCAAGCAGATTAGCGCCGCGGACGAGCAGTCGCGCGATGCGATCGTTAGCGATAAACGCTCTCGTCCGGAGGATAACGATTCACGCCTCCCGGCGGGCCGATCGAACGGTTTGGCGCAGCAGGAAGCTGTTGCTGTCGACAATGGAACAAGAGGTACGGCTCCTGTCGGCAAAACGACTAGCGATAAGCCATCTGGAAATGCCGCGTCCGAGAACTCTCTGTCCCGCGATCCCGCCAGTCACGAAACGGAAGCACGCTCTTCCGCCACGGGCCCCGTCAGTCCCATCGCACGCGATGCCGATAGTCGGGCAACAATTTTGCCGCTGCCCAATACGGTCGTCGAAAGCAACGCGTCACGTAACCAACTAAGCAATGACGACAAACAGCAAAACCGTCAGCCGGTGTCGCCTGCCGACCAGCGAGCCGAATTCTCGGTCACTGGCGATCGTAAACTCGATTCCATCGTTTCGACAAAGCGCGACGATGAGGAATCGGCCCTCGCGCCCACCTCACCTACGAAGACGAGTCTGCTTCCTCCGCCGTCGACCGCGGCCGCTCCTACGACGAGTGGAGTTTCGATTCTGTCGGGCGAAGGGGGCGAGCGGCGCCAATTCGCCAGTCTGCATGCCGCTTGCAGCGCTGCCAGAAATAACGACGTCATCGAGCTTCAGTACAATGGGCCGCGCGATCAGGAACCGCTCGAGCTGGCGAATTTGAAATTAACGATTCGTGGCGGCGCCGGTTTTCGACCGGTGATCGTGTTCCGCCCGGGCCAGTTAGGCCTGGCCGGGTTTGGCCGCAGCATGATTACCGTGACCGGCGGACGGCTGACATTGTTGAACGTCGGTTTGGTTCTCGATATCTCGCGTGACACCGCGGCCGAAGGTTGGGCACTTTTCGAGACTCGCCAGGCTGAACAACTCCGTTTCGAGGGTTGTTCATTGACGATTCGCAATCCGGGCGCTGGGGGTAACGGCTTTCACGATAACGTGGCCTTCTTCGCCATTAAGGCAGCTCCGGGCGTCGACACCATGATGAAGAATCCCGAAGCCCCCCCGGTACACCCCCTGAACCTCGATTTGCAAAACTGCATCGCGCGCGGCGAAGCCGTCTTCGTGCATTCGACCGATGCGCAGCCGGTGGCGCTCGATTGGGACAATGGGCTGCTGGCGACAAGCGATTCGCTGCTGTTGGCCGAAGGAAGCTCGACGTCGCCGCCACTCGGCGAGCGCGTCGAGATTCGATTGAATCATTTGACGGCCGTGGCGCGCGGCGGCCTGATCCGCTTGCTCGCGGCCGGGGACGCTCCCTATTTGTTGAAGACCGAAGTCAATTGCGCAAATAGCCTTCTGATCACGCGCAACGCCCCGCTGGTAGAGCAGCGCGGACCGCAGCGTACGGCCATGCTCGAGCAGCAGTTCCAATGGAGCGGCGATCGAAATTTCTGCCAAGGCTTTTCCGTATTCTGGCAGTTGGTCGACACCAACGCGCCGAACGCCCCCCGGTTGGTCTCTGCCTCGCAGTGGCAAGCGCAAATGGGGCAAGGGGACAATCTGCTGCCGTTGCACGAACGCGTTTGGAAACATGCAGACGTCGACGACCGAGCCGTCAGCACCATGCGCACGGAAGATTTCATGTTGGCCGATCGCTGGCGGGGGCCGGGCGGTCCCTACGAAGCAAGTGACATGGGCGAGGTCGGACTGTCCGCGCGACGACTCCCTGATTTGCCGGCCGAACCGTTGCCGCTGCTACGCCCTCGCGACGGCGAGACCTCGCGCACGGGACAGCGTGGACCGCTGAGTTCCCCCGCTGAGCGGTAAGTGCCGACCGACCAGCGCGCAACGATGCACAGTAGTCGCGCTATCCTTAGACCTATATATAGGTAGACCGTTTGACGTCCGGTGGTTGGGGTCCGCACGGAATTGCACCGAGCCCTTCCCAGACTTGACACTGGCGAACGAGGCGGTTTTACTGTTCGTGGCGGTGATGGATGGAGACCCCACCCCCCCGGTCTCACGTTCGCTTGGTGCGAACGGAATGGCCCACCCCGAGACCGACCGCTGCCATCCGCCTGACGATACCGTTTGTTGGACGCGTCGTGCGAACGACACGCCCCATTGGCACTGGTATAGGCAGGACGTGGCGACCCGACCAAATCAGTATTTCCTGACGCTGAAGCCAGACGCTGCCGGGCCGCGGAGCATGGCCGAGTTCGGAACACAAAACCTCTGTGAGAATTGGGAGTAGTGCGCATGAAGAAGTTTGCACTGACGATGCTGGCCGTAACTTTCGTGTTCGGTCTGTCCCTGAACACGGCCCGCGCCATCGCTCCGTTCAAGAAGGAGTTCGACGAGTTGTATGTGAAGGACTCGAAGAACGAAGCGTTTGTCGCCGCCGCCAAGAAGGCCAACTGCCTGATCTGCCACGGCAAGAACGCCGAGGGCAAGGAAGACAAGAAGGTCCGCAACGCCTACGGCAAGGCGCTCGATAAGCTGTTGGACAAGAAAGACGACGCCAAGAACGTCGAGAAGATCAGGGCCGCTTTGGAAACAGTCGCCAAGGAAAAGTCGAACCCTGACGATGCCAGTTCGCCCACCTTTGGCGAGCTTCTCTCTGAAGGCAAGCTCCCCTCCGACAAGTAGTCGGCCACTGTTAACCGAAGACTCTTTCAAGCACCGTGCCCTTGGGCACGGTGTTTTTTTTTGCGCACGACCGAGGCCAGCGGGCTCGCGATTTTCCCTTCGCCATCTGTTACTCTAGGGGGCAGGCGGAAGCCCCGGGCGGTTGCAATCTGTCGTAATCTCGGCGAGCAATCTTGGCCCGCGCCCTCTATTATTTTCGCGCGACATTTCCTTCAGAGCCAACCACCATGCATCGACTGGGCGATTGCTATCTGCATTCAGTAAAAATTCTATTCGTTGTCAACATCGTATTGTCGGTCGCCGCAGCCGACGCGGCCGATGTCGCCACCGCACGAGCCGGCGGAAAACTGCCGACCGACAGTAAGGGAGCCCCGCTCAATTTCGATTTCGAAACGGGTGACCTGCGCGACTGGCAGGCGATCGGCGACGCCTTCAAAGGTCAACCTGTTAAGGACGATCTGATTCACGCCCGCCGCGCCGATATGCGCAGCGATCACGTCGGCAATTACTGGGTCGGCACGTTCGAAGTCGGTGGTGACAAGCCACAGGGAACGCTCACGTCGCGGGCATTCCGCGTCACGCGTCCTTATGCCAGTTTTTTGATAGGCGGTGGATCGAGTCCGACGTCGCGCGTGGAAATCGTGAACGATGAGACAAAGAAAATCGTTTACCAGATTTCCGGCGACGATACCGAGAATCTCAAACCTGTTGTCGTTGATCTGACGGGCCTTGTCGGCAAGGACATCTATCTTCGGCTGGTCGACGAAAGTTCGTCCGGTTGGGGGCATCTGAATTTCGATGACTTCCGCCTGCACGATGCCAAACCGGATTTGCCGGATCGCGCAGGACCACAACCGCTCGACGTCTACGCACATGCCGGCCTCGAAGCCGAGGCTGCCGCGAAGGCCATGACCGTGCCCGCCGGTTTTCAGGTGAGGCTTTTTGCTGGCGAGCCAGACGTGCAACAACCAATCGCGCAAGCCATTGATGATCGCGGACGGCTATGGGTGGCCGAGGCCTATTCGTATCCCATGCGCGTGCCGGCGGAAAAGGCGCGCGATCGCATCTTGATCTTCGAGGACACCGACGGCGACGGTCATTTCGACACGCGCAAGGTTTTCGCCGACAAGCTAAACCTGGTCAGCGGGTTCGAAATTGGCTTTGACGGTGTGTGGGTCGGCGCAGCGCCGGAACTACTGTTCATCCCCGATGCCGACCATGACGATCGGCCCGACGGTCCGCCGCAGGTACTGCTCGATGGCTGGGGCTATCAAGACACGCACGAGACGCTGAATACGTTCACCTGGGGGCCGGACGGCTGGCTATATGGCTGCCACGGTGTCTTCACCTTCTCGAACGTCGGCAAGCCAGGCACAAAGAAGGAAGATCGCACGCCGATCAATGCCGGCATCTGGCGCTATCATCCGACGAAACACATTTTCGAAGTGTTCGCCGAAGGAACGAGCAATCCTTGGGGTATCGACTTCAACGATCAGGGGCAAGCGTTTATCACGGCCTGCGTGATTCCGCACTTGTATCACATCATTCAGGGTGGCCGCTACGAACGTCAGGCCGGTCAGCACTACAACAAATTCACCTACGACGACATCAAGACGATCGCCAAGCATCGGCATTGGATCGGCGCCACACCTCATTCAGGGAACAACCGTTCAGACGCCGCCGGCGGCGGTCACGCGCACGCCGGCGCGATGATCTACCTAGGCGCCACCTGGCCCGAGCAATATCGCGGCCAGCTCGTGATGAACAATATTCACGGCGCACGCCTGAACGTCGATCAGCTCACCGCGACGGGATCCGGCTTCGCAGGTGATCGATCTCCCGATTTCTTGTTCGCCAACGATAGCTGGTCGCAAATCATCAACTTGCAATACGGCCCGGACGGCCAGATGTACATGATCGACTGGTACGACCGCAATCAATGTCATCACGGTAATACCGAAGGGCACGACCGCTCGAATGGCCGCGTGTTCAAGGTCAGTTACGGCGACGCCCGTCCCGCGCCAGTCGACGTCCAGAGGCTGAGCGAAGGAGAATTGGTCAATTTGTTGCTGGCCCCCAACGATTGGTTTGTGCGTCACGCGCGGCGCGTCATTCAAGAGCGTGGATTGAAGGACGCAGACGCCCGCCAGAATCTCGTCGAAATGGCGTTGACGCATCTCGAGGCGTCGCGGCGCGTGCGCGCGCTGTGGGCTCTACATGCCGCCGGGCTGCTCGACGAAGCCCTGATTTTGCGGGCCCTGAAGAACGACGCTCCTTACGTGCGTGCCTGGGCCGTGCAATTCGCTTGCGAAGATCGACAGCCCTCGGCCGCAACAGTCGTGGCGTTTCAGGAACTGGCCGAACATGATCCGTCGCCGGTCGTGCGTCTTTACCTGGCATCGGCCGCCGGACGGTTACCGGTTGAGGCGCGCTGGGAGCTAGTCGGACCACTTGCGCGCCATGCCGAAGACGCGGGCGACCACAACTTGCCGCTTCTGATCTGGTACGCGGCCGAACCGCTTGCCGCCGTGGACGCGAAACGGGCGTTGAATTTGGCGCTCGATGGCGGCATTCCGCAGCTTTCGTCGTTCATGGCGCGTCGCGTTGCAGCTCAGGGAACGCCCGAGGCGTTGGCGCTGGTCGTGGAAGCGATGTCGAACCGTAGCGATAAAAAATCGCACGCCGCTCTCGTGAATGGTTTGACCGAAGCTGTGCGAGGGCGCCGCCAGGTCGACATGCCCAAGGAGTGGCCCGAGGCCTTTACGCGCATCAAACAGTCCGGAGATCCGGCCACGACCGCTCAGGCGATGGCCTTGGCCGTGACTTTCAACGATGCCACGGCGGTAGAGAGCATGCGCTCAACCTTGGCAAACGCGACGGCCCCCGTCGATCAGCGGCAAGGCGCGCTAGCGGCCCTTCTGAAGGTGCGCGATCCGAAACTGGCGACTTCGTTGCAAGCCCTTCTAAGCGAACCAGGTCTGCGCGCCGCGGCTTTGCGCGGCCTGGCACAGTATGACGATGCCGGCACCCCCGCGGCTATTCTGAACGTTTATTCATCGTTGAATTCGCTCGAAAAGCGCGACGCCCTCGCTACGCTCGGCTCGAGGCTCGATTACGCTCAGGCTTTGCTCGACGGTGTGGCCGCGAAGCATATCGCAGCGGCCGACCTTTCCGCGGACCTTATTCGGCAACTTCATAATCTGAAAAATGAAAAGCTCGATCAAAAAATCGCGGAAGTGTGGGGCACCGTGCGTGACACGGCCGAAGACAAGCAGCAGGCAATCGCCCAGTACAAGAAGCTGATTTCCACTCGTGGGCCGCAACGAGCCGATACCGCGCTCGGACGCGCCGTGTTTGCCAAAACTTGCCAGCAGTGCCACACGCTGTTCGGCACGGGCGGCAAGGTGGGCCCCGAGTTGACCGGCTCGAACCGCGCGAACCTCGACTATGTATTGTCGAACGTCTTGGATTCCAGCGCCCTGGTGGGCAAGGATTATCAAACGACGGTCATCGCCACGAGCGACGGTCGCGTGCTAACCGGCATCGTACGCGGCGACGATAACGACGCGGTAACGCTGGTCACGGCTAATGAAACGGTCATCGTCCCCAAGGGGGAAATCGACGAGCGGATATTAAGTCCAAAATCGATGATGCCTGACGATCTGTGGAAGCCCCTTTCGGATCACGAAGTGCGCTCGCTCGTCGCATATTTAGCCAGCCCCGAGCAGATTCCCGCGCTGCTCACGACCGAGAACGCCCAGAACTTTTTTAACGCCCGCGATCTCACGGGCTGGCAAGGGAATACCGAACTGTGGAGCGTCGTTGACGGCGAGCTTGTCGGTCGGACAACCGGCCTGCCACGCAACGAATTTCTGCGCAGCGACCTCACAGCCGACGATTTCCGCCTGTCTTTGGACGTGAAGTTGGTCGGCAATCGTGGCAATAGCGGCGTTCAATTCCGCAGCGAAGCCTTGCCCGAAGGTGAGATGCGCGGCTATCAGGCCGATATCGGTGTCGGTTGGTGGGGCAAGCTGTACGAAGAAAATCGGCGCGGTTTGCTGTGGGATAAGTCGGGCGAGCAATTCGTAAAGCCCGACGATTGGAACCACTACGAGATCGCGGCCGAGGGGAACCATATTCACACCTGGATCAACGGCCATTCGTGCGTTGACCTGGAAGATAACTCGGGCGTGCCGCGCGGTATATTCGCTTTGCAACTGCACTCGGGGGACGCGACCGAAGTGCGATTCAAAAACCTGCAACTCACACCGGTCACAAAGAGCGAAGCGAACGCCGTCGGACGCTAAAGACCATTGCCGCTGTAAGGATCGACGTCTGCATGGCTGCTTCCTCGGGTAATCAATTATCGGCAGGCTATGATTTTTTCGCTCCTTCCCGCATTGCCTTCGGCTGGGGGCGGCGGCGCGAAATCGGCGCAATCAGCCGATCGCTAGGCAGCCGTCGTGCCTTCGTCGTAGCCGGCTCGCGCACGCTGGCGGCGACCGGTGCCCTGGACGAGATTTCTGCCTCACTCAAGGCGGCCGGCCTCGAATCGGTGCGCATCGACGCCAACTCGCACGAACCTGAGGTCACCGATGTCGACCGGCTGGTTGCATTCTTACGCGAACAGCACGCCGGCGAAAACGATTGCATCATCGCGGTCGGGGGCGGCTCGGCGATCGATCTTGCCAAGGCCGCGGGCGCCCTGGTTACTAACAGCGCAGGCGAAAGCGTCGTCGATTATTTGGAAGGAGTAGGCCGAGGGCTTTCGATCACGCGCCCACCACTACCACTAGTGGCGATGCCGACAACCGGCGGTACCGGCAGCGAGGCGACAAAAAACGCCGTGATCTCGAATTACGACCCACCGTTCAAGAAAAGTCTGCGGTCAGACCTGATGGTTCCGCGGGCAGTGTTGGTTGATCCGGAACTCAGCGTCTCGCTTTCTCCGTCGATCACGGCCGCCTGTGGCATGGACGCGATCACGCAGTGCATCGAAAGCTATATCTCGCGCCGTGCGAAGCCGATGGCCTGCGCTCTGGCGGCCGACGGGCTGCGCCGCGCCGTACCCGCGATCGTCACGGCTGTCAACGAACCGGCGAATCGCGCAGCACGCGAAGCGATGTCATACGCGGCGTTGCTCTCGGGCATTGCGCTGGCAAACTCCGGCTTGGGCATGGCTCACGGCGTGGCGGCGGCCCTGGGCGTAATCGCGCGAACACGGCATGGCCTGGCGTGCGCCGTGATGCTGCCCGTGACATTGGCGACCAACCGTCCGCATTGCGAAGCGGCGCTGGCAGCGCTGGCTCGTCATGTTTGGGACGAGTCGTGGACCAGTGATGGCGCCGCGGCCGATGCTTTGGTCGCGCGCATCGAAGCACTTTGTCGTACCGTCGGCGTGCCGCGACGGCTGCGAGATATCGACGTACAGCAAGAGCAGATTCCGGCGCTCGTGCAGGCCTCGCACGGCAACAGCCTGGACGGCAACCCGGTGGCAGTCGGCGACGAGCAATTGCAATCAATCCTGGAGCAGATGTGGTGATTGTCGCCGCTGGTCTCTCGCCTGCCTGGCAGCAAATCCTTGTCTTCGACGAATTCGTCTCGGGCGAGGTCAATCGCGCGCGCGAAGCGTACTGGTGCGGCTCGGGCAAAGTATTAAATGCCGGACTCGCAATCTCGCAACTTGGCGCCGATTGTTGCACACTTTCGCCACTGGGGGGCGCGGCGCGCGAAGCCATCGCGGCAGAATTTCGATCCTTGGGCGCACCGCTCAGAACGATCGCCTGCCGTGAAGGGACGCGCGTCTGTACGACCATCCTGGATCAGGCGACAAGCACGACCACCGAGTTGGTTGAGAACGCGCGGCCGCTTTCGGCCGACGAGGTAGCTGCGTACACCGCGGCATTTGCCGAAGAGGCAGCCCAGGCAAAGATCGTCGTATTGACCGGTTCGCTGCCAGCGGGCGTGGCGAGCAGCTTTTATCGAGAGTTGCTTGACCGCACGCCGGGCCAGGCGGTTTTGGACGTGCGCGGGCCGGAATTAATTGCGGCGCTAACGCACCGGCCACTGGTAGTGAAACCAAATCGGGAGGAGCTTGGCAAAACGGTCGGTCGTGAATTGCGTGGCGAAACGGATCTGGTTGCCGCCATGCGACAGTTGAACGACGCCGGAGCTCAGTGGGTTGTCGTGACTGCCGGCAAAGACGCTGTACTGGTTACCTCGATCGAACGAGCCTATCGTCTGATTCCGCCGCGCGTGGAAACGGTCGTCAATCCGATCGGATGCGGCGACGCTTTGGCGGCTGGCACTGCGGTGGCCATCGAGCGCGGCGCCGACGTGATCGACGCTGTGCGATACGGAATGGCCGCGGCCGCCGATCGCTTGCGCGTCGTTTTGCCGTCGCGCCTCGATTCGACAAACGTCGATCAAATCGCGCGGCGCATTGCCGCGATCGAGCTTTAATACGAGCCATAACGCTCGGGCCCGGCTCGACTCTGGTGCGTGCGCCCTATTTGCTGCCATCAGCCGACGGCTTGTCTTGTGGATCGGCCGGTTTATCCGAGGGCTTTTCTTCCGACTTACGCGGACTGTTGCGGCGGCCGGCGTTCAACAGACCGGTTAATGTCTTGCCGTCAGTGCCAAATAGTTTGCCGGCCTCGTCCAGGATGTACTTGCGCCCTTCGGCGTCGATCGTCGATTCGTTCCATTGTTTAAAGGCGCTTTGCATCAAGGCCATACCGATCTTTTGTTCGTCGCTGGGACGATCCGCCAACACCTGAAAAATGCCAAAACACATTTCGTCGGTACTGCCATTGCCGAACAGCACGCGCCGCGGCGGGCTGCTGGGGTTCAGTGGATTACCGCTCGAATTGTCATATCGACTGACAATATCCAAGCGAGTCCCCTGCGGCAGGCGAACCGGCTCGCGATACATGTAGTTGTTCTGCCAATAGAAATTCCAATCCTTGATCCATACCAGCGATTTTACGCCGCCGTCGGGCAGCGTCGCAGTCAGCTTCAGTTCCTTGCCCACCAGGTGCATGTGCGGCAGCAGTGAAATCAATGTTACGTCGATCGGCAATGTCACCGAGGATGAGATCGTGTGATCTTGCGAACCGGGCGGAATGTCGATCATCAGCGACCCGATCACAAGCGGTGCCCCGGCCATGTTGCGCTCGACCGGCTTGTCAGCGAAGTACAACGCGATCTTCGATTGATCCGTTTCCTCTTTGCCGCTGGGATGCATGTGTAGCTGAATCACCAGGTCCGCATTCTTACGGATCGGCAGGCCGATGTTTTCCGGAAAGAAACGGGGAATCATACCAGGGGTCCAGACTCCCACGATGCCGGCCACGGGTATGCCAATCGAACCTGACGTCTGATAGCCGGGCTCCGGTGTCTCGGCATCGCGTTTGCGCCCCACTCCCATCGTGTCGAGGAATAGGATCGCATGATGCACGACCGAGGCGTTACCTGGATGAAACTCCCAACCCACGACCGTTTTGTTTTCGTCCAGGTTCAGTGGGATGATGAAGTGCTGGAAGATATCTGGGCCATCGGCCGGCACGGTGAACGGCGCCGGCGCGATCAATTCGAGGTCCGGCTTGCCGAGTCGCCAGCCCGAGGCGAATTGCGGTTGCTGCGGCAGATCATCAGCCGTGCCCTCGGGCGCTCCGGCCTTGGCCCAGGCCTCGAATAGCCCGATTTGTTGCTCGGTCATTTGTCGGGTGGCGAGAAAATCTCCGTGACCGACCTCGGCCGTCCACGGCGGCATTTTGCGGCTGCGCGATACGGTTGCCAGAAAGCCGGCCCGCTTCGCGGCGTCACCGTGCGAAAGCAACGAGAACGGCGCGACTTCACCCGGACGATGACATTCGGCGCATTTTGCGAACAACAGCGGGGCGATGTCACGATTAAACGTCGGCGTGGCAGCTTCCTTGCCGGGAATCCTTTCCACCGGACAACCGACCGGAGTCGTTCGCGCCGCCGCGACGGGATCGCCCTTGACGACCGCATTGATTGCATCAGCCAAGTCATGCGTCGTTGCCTGCGGTCGCTTCTTGCCCGGTTCGCCGTACAGATCGTCGATCCGCCCGCGATAGACCACCGACGCGGCCGCGTCCAGCACAAAGGCCTCTGGCACGTGCGTGGGCGCGAGCACGTCGGAAATCTCGCCTGACGCGTCGAACAATACCGGGAACTTGATGTCGAAGTCCTTCTGGAACTTCACGGCCTGGGCTCGCGTGATCGTATCGTCCGAGATGACACCGTAAAACTTCATGGGTTTATCGGATAGCGAGGCAGCCAGTCGGTTCAACGTTGGCACATATTCCCGCGAGACAGGACAATCCGTGGCCAGGAAAACGACCGCCACGGCCCGATAGCCGTCGCCGTCGCCGATGTTATGAGTCTTGCCGTCCAAATCGAGCGCGAACAAGAACCGGGCCGGCGAAACCGGGGCCGCCCCGGCCTCGACTTTTTCATCCGCCGCGGCGGCAACACCGACGAGCGACAGGGTCAAGCAGGCCGCGACCAAGGAAAGCATCTTCAACGCGATCCAGAGCCGTTTCGTCTCCAAGGCAGATCTCATGCAAACGGTCCCTTAAAGATTGCGAGTTTTGATGTCGAGACACTCGTGGTCTATAGACGTACTTTCCGGAAGCGGCATTGTCGCGACGACGACGACAGAAATCAAAGCCAATCGCCGAATCACAGCGAAATTCCACGGAAATGAGTTGGTTGCCAACCCTTACCAGTGCGATGCAGCAATGGTTTCATGCACTGCCGAACTAATGACGTTAAGATTGTTGCAGTATGTCGAAACCGTTTGCTATCCGCCGTCCATGGCTTCAATTCGGCCTGGGAACCGTGTTCCTGGTCGTGACTGCATTTGCAATTTGGCTGGGTTGGGAGTTGAGTTTCATTCGCCAGCGTCAGGCGTGGCTAAGGGTGCATGATTCCTGGGGGCTTGATAGTCAAAACTTTCAATCGGCCGTGCCGCGCTGGCGGCTGATTATGGGAGACACGAACGTCCATTGGATATTACTGCCACTCGATGTCACCCAGGAAGAACTGGCCGAAGCGAATCGGCTCTTTCCCGAGGCAGGATCCATTTCGTTGGTGCAACCCGAGAAGTAGCGTTCCTACTCGCACCGACGATCGCGCGAGAGTAAGAACTGATGAGACTCTCAACTCGACTGTTTGACTATCTCATCTTCGTAGCAGCGCTGGCGGCAGTTCTCTATTGCGGCTATCTCGTTTTTGACGAGTTGCAAAACGGCCCCGAACGAAGTCGGCGCGCCCATGTTCGACAGATGATGGACGAGGCAAAACTGCGCAGTGGCTGTACGATCTTCCTATCCGACGACACAGAGAGAGACGAATTCGTCAAAGAGCAAGGACGGCTCGTCGGCGCCCATGATGTTACGTTGCAGGTGGAATATGGGCGCGAAGCAGACAAGCTCTTCGCCGGCATCCGCGGTCTGGCGGGAGTCACGTTTATCATCGTTGGCAAAACGCCTCTGTCCGAGGAAGGACTAAAGCACATCCGGCGCTACCCGACCTCGACTCACTTACCTTGTACCATCTTGGTTTGACTGGCTCGGGGCTTGATCAACTTCGGTCGTCACCCAGCCTGCGGCGTCTAGGAACCGCTCCCGCGAGTGGAAAGGACATTCCCCTGCCCGAACTCATTTCGACGGCCACGGTAGAAATCCTCTCCATTGAGGAACCCTATCAAGAGAACTGGCTGAAGGAGGGAGTCGCAGGCATCGACCACGCCCCCTCTTTAAAAGAGTTACGACTTAATTCTCCAAATCTTACGGTGGAGGACGTTGTCGCGCTGCGCAGACGCATTCCCAACTGCATTGTGAGGGCATTCCGCCGAACTGCAGGGCCGGATGCAGAAGAAATTGCGCCTATGGCAAATGGGGAGAACGCTCTCCCTGACCAATGATTCAAATGGATCGCTTATCAACTGTCGCCTGAGGCCTCTTAGGACTAGAATGATTGCAGTCCAATGTGTGCGTTTTCACAAATCCGTCCGCGGCGCAATTTGCCATATCGTGTCCAATAGCAACCAATCACCGTCTGCCCCTTATCCTGCTGGCTTGTTGCCGATCATAGATGATCCGGCTGGATCAAATTATTCCTGCGCGCCGCTAGCTTCCGGCCCGCTTCGTTCGGCTCCCACGGCGCCGCTTCCCATGTCGCGGCAGGAAATGCGCGATCGTGGTTGGGACGATGTGGACGTCGTCTTTGTCACGGGCGATGCCTACGTCGATCATCCCAGTTTCGCCATGGCGCTATTGGGACGATTGCTCGAGAGCGAAGGCCTTCGCGTCGGCATTGTCAGTCAGCCTGACTGGCGCAACTGCGACGCGTGGCGCACGTTCGGCCGGCCGCGGCTGTTCTTTGCCGTTAGCGCCGGCAACATGGACTCGATGATCAATCACTACACCGCCAACCGGAAAGTGCGCAACGACGACGCGTACAGTCCGGGCGGGCAGATTGGGCGTCGTCCCGATCGGGCGACGTTGGCATATTGTCAGCGGTCGCGCGAAGCGTATTCAGGCGTTCCGGTCATCGCTGGTGGAGTCGAGGCCAGCCTGCGACGGATCGCGCATTACGATTATTGGAGCGACAAAGTCCGCCGCTCGATCATTCTCGACGCCAAGGCGGACCTGCTGGTCTACGGCATGGGCGAACGTCCGATCGTCGAGATCGCGCGGCGGCTTGCGACCGGCGAAACGGTTCGCGATCTGCGCGACATGCGCGGCGTCGTTTATCGCCAGGGGGCCAGCGAATTGGCTCCCGTCGAGAACACGATCACTCTACCCAGCTACGAACAGGTCTCGGTGGACAAGCTCGCCTTTGCCGAGATGACCAAGATCGCGCACCTGGAAACGAATCCCTACAACGCGCGACGACTCGTTCAGTACCACGCGCGCGAGGCAGTGGTGGTTAATCCGCCAGCCTTCCCACTGGCGCAAACGGAGATGGACCGTGTTTACGGCTTGCCGTACACCCGACGATCGCATCCGACCTATGGCACGGAGCGAATTCCGGCGTTCCAGGTCGTCAAAGATTCAGTGCAGATCATGCGCGGCTGCTTCGGCGGCTGCACGTTCTGTTCGATCACGGCGCACGAAGGACGGATCATTCAAAGCCGCAGCCAGCCGTCCGTTATCTCAGAAATCAAGCAGATGGCCGCCGAGCCCGAGTTCACCGGCGTCGTCAGCGATATCGGCGGGCCGACGGCCAACATGTATCAAATGCGCTGCACCCGTCCCGAGGTCGAAGCTCGCTGCCGCCGACTGAGCTGCGTGCATCCGACGATTTGCAAGCTGCTCGGCACCGACCATGGTCCGCTCATTGAGCTGATGCGCGAGGCGCGGCAAGAACCGGGCGTTCGCAAGGTTCTGGTGGCATCCGGCATCCGCATGGACCTGGCCCGGCTCGATTCGACGTACATGAACGAGCTGGCCGAGCATCACGTCGGCGGCCATTTGAAAGTCGCGCCCGAACACACCGATCCGAACGTGCTTTCGGCGATGAAGAAGCCGGGCATCGACGACTTCACCGCCTTCGACCGTGAGTTCAAACGGGCCAGTGGCAAAGCCGGCAAGAAGCAATTCCTGGTGCCGTATTTCATTGCCAGCCATCCGGCCAGCGATCTCGATTCGATGATTGAGCTAGCGCTCTTTTTGAAACGAAATCATTACAAGCCGGACCAGGTGCAGGACTTCATTCCCAGTCCCTTCGACATCGCGGCCTGCATGTACCATACGGGCCTCGACCCGATGACCAAGAAACCGGTCTATGTGGCAAAGCATCTGAGCGACCGCAAGCTGCAGCGCGCCTTGCTGCAGTTTTTCAAGCCGGAGAATTACTTCGAAGTGCGCAAAGCGCTCGAAGAAGCCGGCCGCCAGGATCTCATCGGCAGCGGCTGCGATTGCCTGATCGCCGATCGGCCGCCGAAGGAAGCGCTCGACAAGCGCCGCGTCAAGGCAAACCGCGAGGTGCGCGAACAGCGCGAAGGCGATCACATCCGTGGCGAGCCCGGCTCAGGCTATCGCCCACACCGGAAGACATCGAACCGACGATCGCGATGATCAATCGCCGTTCGATATTGCCGCGGGGATGTAGTTATCCATCCCGGCAAACAAGAAATGTTCCCAGCGACCGACTAATCGCGATAAGGGCGATCATCGTACACCGGCTCGCGTCTGCGGCTGTAGCGGCGGCGCGAGAACATTGGGCGCGGGACGTAACCCTCGCCGTCTTCGGTGATGACGTACCCGGCGAGCAGCCGGTAGAAGAACAGCAGCAAGAAGGCACCGCCGGTCGCCACCAAGAAGCCGACCGGCGTCAGCGGCGATACGCGATATTCGGGAAAGAAGAACGACAGTACGCCGCAGCCGATGATGGCGCCGCCGATGCCAATGCCCAGCGTGGCGATCGCGCCGCCGGGATCGCGCCCCGGCATGATGGCTTTACCCAACAGCCCGACCAGGGTGCCGAAGCCGACCCAGACGAAACTTTCATTGGCCCAGTATTGGGCCAACTCGGCAAGATCGGGCTGTGGTGGCATAGTCAGGCTGCTTCCTCGCGGAGCCTGCGCCGCTGGCGCGGTGAAACCGCCCGTTCGACGCAGAACTCGCACACTGATTCGACTCTTCGCCTGCTAGTGACCAAGGTCACTTGGTTAAGCGTCCCACGGACACTAGTGGCGAAGAGCATCGGTCCCCCCTACGCGCCTTGAATACTTCCCGATTCTGTCCGCCGTTTCGGCGGTACGCACGTATGTGCGCGGCAGGTATTTCAGGCGTCCGAAAAATTTGTGGGGCAGCGGCGGTTAGACCGCTGCCATGCGATGACCGAGATTCTTCTACCGTAAGCATCCCTGTGCGGAACGCTCGAAGAGAAAACCGGCGGTATCGCATACTCCTATCGGTTCGACCACGCGCGGCCCGGTTATTCGCCGAGCCAGGCAGGCCAGTTAATGATTCACACTATTGCGGATTGAACGGATCGTCGGCCGGTACCTCGGCAGGCGGCGCGGCTTCGACGGCCGGCGCCTCGTCGACAACGGGGCCTCCGACAGGTTGCCGTGGTGCCGGTGCGGCGCCCGGAGCCGGTCCATTGTCCAAACCGCCTGGCACGGGGCCCGGCGCTTCGTCGATCGGTCCCAGCGGTGCGCCGATCGGGCGGGTAGTGCGACCCGTGCCGTAAGTCTTCAGCGCCGCGGCTTCTCGCGTCAGCTTGAACTCAGGGCCCGGCGGAAAATATTGAATGTCATCCTTTTGCCAGTAGGCACTCGGCAGAGTCTGCCCGGCATAGTCGCTCTGGCAGCCAACGCTGGCCGTCGCGGCCAACATCAGGATGCCACAGCAGCAAGCTTTGACAGAGGTAGAATTTGACCGAGCCATCAGTAATCCTGCTCCTGGCGCGCCGGGCCGCCGTCCTGCGACTCCGGAGGTTCTCGCATGGTTTAATCGCTACAACCGGAAAGGTTGCTAACCACGTTTATCGTCCTTGCGGCGTGCGGACTTTCGGACGTTTTGCGAGAATCTGCCGGCAAACACTGGGGACGGGCCGGTTTTAACGCGCCGCGGCGAAGTGCTATCAGTCGCGGAAGTTCATGTGCCGCATGAACCTATGCCGATTGGCAGTGCTCGTATTTTTGCCAATCGGGGGCGCTCCTTGTATGCTGGAAGGATCGCGAGCCGGAGACCCACTTCTTTGATTTTCCGGCCGTCGACCTGCATGGAACAGCAGGCACAACGCTTGTGCAGGCGCTATTTCGGCGCTGGCGATCAGGCACGCAAGCGAAAGCTGGAGGAGGACTGAAGACGTGGGCAAAACCATGCCGCACGAACGGCTGACGCATGGCCTTCGGCGCCGCCTGCTAGCGACGACCGTGATGGCTGTGGCGCTACTCATCTTGCCAAAATCGGCCGGGGCCCAATTCGGCTTCTCCGCCCCCTCGGCACAGTATCTCGGCTCGCTCAGCACCTATTATGACGGCGACTATCGTGACGCGCTGCTCGAATTTCAATCCGCCGGCCGCGGCGGCATTCGGGCCGGAACGACGCGCTGGATCGATTCGATCTGCTACTACACGATGGTCGGCGAGTGCTACTACCAGATGGGGCAGCACCAGCAGGCACTTGCCCAATACAACAGCGCCCTGTCGATCTACTCGGCCTTCAACAACTGGATGATGCAGGTCCAGTTTCCGGCACTGCGCACGGCAAACGTTGGCCAGTTCAGGCCGCTCCCGTGGGGACGAAGCGCGCGGGCCGTCGTGCTTGGGAACTATCCCGATATGTACGGGATTATGCAGGGGCAGTTTACGAACCTGCAGAATCTTGTTGCGCAAGGCGGAGGTGTCGCCAGCGCGCCGATGCAAACGATGATCCATGCCACCGAGATCATCCGTTGCACGTGTCTGGCCATGCGTCGCCGGCGCGAATTGATGGGTCCGGCCTGCGCCCAGGATCAATTGACAAACGACCTGATTACCGAATTCTCACGCCGTCCCGGACATCCCAATCACTGGTCCGAATGTTGGATCGACCTGCAACTAGGGATCGCATTTTCTTGCGGTGGTAAAGACGCGCAAGCGAAAACATCGCTCGAACGAGCCGTACTCGCAGCCGGTGAATTCGACCACCCGTTGACCGGCATGGCATTCTTCGAGCTTGGCCGGCTGGCGCTGCAGGCCTCGGACTACGATGCCGCGACGAATTACTTTACCGAGGCGACCTATTCCGCCGCACTCTATCTCGATCCCACAACACTCGAAGAGGCGTTCCGCTACGGGCAGATTACGCACTTGATGGCGAATCGCCCCGGGTTATACCCGCCATTAACGGCGGCCACGCTATGGGCCCGGGCCAACAATCTGCGCCATCTGAACGTCTCGACACAGATACTTGCCGCCGAAAATTACTGCATCCTCGAGCAGCCACAGACGGCGCTGGGCCTGCTGAATACGGCGGGAACGTCGATTGGCCGGCGCGGA
Source organism: Pirellulales bacterium (assembly GCA_036499395.1). Taxonomy (NCBI): domain Bacteria; kingdom Pseudomonadati; phylum Planctomycetota; class Planctomycetia; order Pirellulales; species Pirellulales bacterium. The sequence goes on along the minus strand of DASYDW010000066.1, from coordinate 52,972 downwards.
ATGGCCATGGGTAAGGTCGGAGCACGGCTGAACTTCATTAGCGCCTTGGCTGCTTATCAGCAAAGCAATGTTGAGCTAGGGGACCAAAAGCTGGCGCAGGCGATGGCCTTTCAAAAGAACGGCTCGCTCAAGCTGTTTCACATCTCGCTGGCGGATGCCCTGTACACCGATGGGACATTCAGCCCGCGCGTGGCGATGGATCTGTATGGCGAGGTGCTACGCGACCCGACGCCGGGGGATTGGGCCAGCGATCCAATGGAAGCGCTGTCGGTCATGATGACGCCGCACGAATTGGAGTATGAGCACTGGTTCGAGGTGGCCGTCGACCGCAAAGACCACGAACGGGTACTCGAAATCAGCGACCTTGCGCGCCGGCACAGGTTCTTGAGCACGTTAGATTTCGGTGGGCGTCTGCATAATCTGCGCTGGCTGCTCGATGGCCCTGAGGACAATCTAGATCAGGCGTCGCGTTTGCAGCGTCAGGATTTGCTGGCCCGCTATTCCGATTATGAAAAATTGCACCAGGCGGCCGAGAAACTTCATGGCGCGTTGAAGCAATCGCCACTCGTGGCCGAGAACGCGGAAGCGGGTCATCAACAGGCGAATAAGCTGGCCGCGTTGACGGAAACCAGCAACTCGCAGGAATTGATACTGCGGCAGATGGCCGTCCGACGCGAGCCATGCAACTTGATTTTTCCTCCCTTCCGCGCGACGAAGGACATTAAAGCGGCCCTGCCTGATGGGCATGCGATCCTCAGCTTCTTCTCCACGCCGCGGCAGGCATACGCGATTTTGATGACCCGCGACAAGTACGGCTACTGGAAGGTGCCGCGGGGCGACCAATTGATCAAGCCTGTGATGAAACTTTTGCAAAGCATGGGAAGCGTCGACGGCAATCGCCAAATGACGCTCAAGGATCTGAACGCCTCGAATTGGAAAGAGCCGGCCAAGCAAATCTTCGATGCGATTACGAAGGATTCTCGAGCCGACCTAAAGAGTTTCAAGGAACTGGTGATCGTCCCCGACGGCGCCTTGTGGTATTTGCCCTTCGAGGCGCTGCCGGTGACTGTCGGCGAAGAGCAAGTTCCCCTGATGACTCAGGTGCAGATTCGTTACGCACCGCTGGTCTCGTTGGGAGTCGGCGATCCTCGGCCACGTCGCGCCGGCGGAAATACGGCCGTCGTGTTGGGAAAATTGATGCTCGGAGGTGATTCCGAACAGGCCAGCGAAGCGTATACCGAGATCAGCAAGACACTGCCCGGCGCTGTGGCGCTCCATTCGCCGATGCCGAAGGACCTGCCGGCCTACGCCACTTTGTTCGACGGTTTGATCGTTCTCAACGAGGTTCCGGTTTCGGAAGACGATCCCTACGATTGGTCCCCGCTGCCCCAGGATCAAAAAGGGACGGGTACGGTGGCGAACTGGTTTGCCCTTCCATGGGGTGGCCCCGATTTTGTCATCATGCCGTCGTTCCATACCGCGGCCGAGAACGCGATGAAAAAGCAGACGGGCCAGCCGGGGAATGAAGTGTTCCTATCTGTTTGCGCTCTGATGGCCAACGGCGCGCGGACCGTATTGCTAAGTCGATGGCGCACGGGCGGCCAATCGAGCATCGATCTAGTACGAGAATTCGCACAGGAATTGCCTCATGCCAGTGCGGCCGACGCCTGGCAGCGCAGCTTGCTGTTGGTCTCGAAGGACGCACTAAACCCTGCCAACGAGCCCCGTTTGCGGCTAACCGCGCACGAAGAGGCGCCGACGGCCGACCATCCTTTCTTCTGGGCAGGCTATTTGCTGGCGGATACCGGCACGCTGCCGCAGGAACTGGCGGACAAGCAACGTCAGGAGCAAGCCGATAATCAAGCGGCCGAAAAGCCGGCCGGCGCCAAACGCCCAGCTAACGACAAAGCGCCGGACAAGAACGCTGCGGGAGCCGGCGCGCCGGCCGCAGCAGCAGGCGGACTGGCCCCCTTTCCCAGTGTGGGCGGACCAAACGCCGCAGGACAAGGCGCCGCGGGCAAGGGGGCCGGTGCGCCGAAGCAATCCGACGCACAACAACAGCCCGGCGCCATGCAGCAACCAGGCGGCTTCCAACCGCCAAACGGCTTTCAGCAGCCAAACGGACAGCAACCAAGCGGTCAACAACCGGCGAATGGCGGCGGTGCGTTTCAGCGTGCTCGCCCCAACGCGGCGCCCGACGCCGGCGGCGGTCCGAATGCCGGCACGAATGATAAAGGGGGAACCGGGCAACCAGGACTTGGTGGCCAGGCTGGCCCCATGCAAGACGAGTCCGACGACTCGACGTCAAAGCCGCAAGCAAAAGGCAAACCGGCGCGAAAGACGAAAGCCCCGAAGACTCCGAAAGCTCCACGTTCTCGCGAAACCGAGAAAGAAGAAATCGTGCCGACGAGTCCTTGGGCAGACGAGGACAAGGCAGCAGATCCATCGGTCGCCAAGTCCACCAACAAACGCCAGCGCACTAAAACGCCCGCCAATGGCAAAAAGACTGGGGGTGCGAAGTCGCCAAAGTACGACGACAACGGCGATCCGATTCCTCCGGGAAGCCCTTAGAGCACTGGCACTCGGCGCCGGCGTTTCTACAACAAGAACTGTTCAGGCGCATCGTCGCGCGCCCCGAGAATCGCCCGAGATGCCAGCCGCGGCCTATCTGTTTTGCGATTCCTGATCGTGATCCTCCGTGATCCTCTTCACATTGCATGAGCGTGCGCAGCCGCTTAGGCTTTGGCGGCCATGACGCCTGATGAACGTTCTTATTCCACCTCTCAAACTGCACCGCGCCTGACACGCGCTGCACGGCGTCGCGCGCTCGTACTTGGTTATGTGAACGGCGCGCTGTGGAGCGTGGGCAACGGTCTCACTACCGGCACGCTCATCTACTATTTGGCACAAGAGCTTGGCGCGAAAGGAACGGCCCTGGGCCTGCTGATCGCAGCGCCGACGCTGGTGGGATTGTTGCGACTGGCGACGCCGCGTTTGATTGGGCCTCTCGGCGGCATCAAAGCCACCTGCCTCAAGGCGTCCCTGGCCAGCTATTTGCTGTTGGCCGTCGGTTTGCCGGCCATAACTCTATCGCCGGACATTCCGCGTGCCACGGCGCTTGCCGGCATGTTAGCGCTCATTTGCGTACATCAGTTGCTCGAATACGTCGGTAGCGTCGCACTCTGGTCATGGCTTTCGGCGCTCGTACCGCAACCGATTCGCGGCCGTTACTTTGCCCGTCGGCAAGTTTGGCAACTGGCATTTCTGATTCCGGCTTTGTTCGTCAGCGGTCGTTTCACCGACGATTGGAAGAAAGCTTATAAGGAAACACAGCCCGAGCGATTATTGCTGGGATACGTGATCCCGAATTGCATCGGGGCAGGTTTTTTACTCGCATCACTTCTGCCACTTTCGCTGATGCAAGACGTACCCGCGCCGCGGCGAAACGTCGCTAGTCGGACCGCGCGTCGCTGGCCTCTAGGGGATCCGGCTTTTCGCCGGTTGCTGGTCTATCGGTGCTGGTTTTCGTTTTTCAACGGTATCACACAGGCGGCGCAGAACATTTATGTTTACGCGCTCGGCATCGGTGTGCTGCCGATGCAAGTGATGCAACTGGGAATGCGCGGCGGACAGATGGCGCTCAGCCCCTTCGTAGGACGGGCCAGTGATCGCGTTGGTAATCGGCCCGTATTGGAACTCAGCCAGGCCATTGTTGCCATCGGCCCCCTGTTCTACTTACTGGCTACTCCTGATGCTCCCTGGTGGGTAGCCGGAGCGTGGGTTGTCTGGTCGGCCTACGCAGGACTGAACATCTGCTTGACGAACATCATGCTCAAGCTCGCCCCGCCGCAAGACAATGCCAGCCATATTGCCTCGTTCGAGGCAATCGGCGGGCTGGCCTATGGCCTGAGCACGCTTGCCGGCGGTGTGATATTCGACCGGCTGCGCGACGCGCATTTCCACGTCACCTGGGGCGGCGTCACCCTTGATCATTTCGCGATTTTGTTTCTGGTTGGTGCCGTCACGCGCGCGGCCGGCGTCTTTTGGTTGGCGCGCGTGCCTGAGCCGGGCGCCCGCACCTGGCGTGAAATCCTTCGCCACAAGACGAACGAATAGCATCTGGCTATCGAGAACATTACGCGGGAGACCAGCCCGGTTGCGGACGTTCGAAGATGCGCGGCGCTTGGTCACCGGCCAGCTTGCGGATCGCCTGTTCTGTGGCGTCAATGCCGGCGGCAGTGTCGAACACCTCGACCGACAGGTCAAAGTTGCGTAACGCGCCAGGAGCCAGCGTCGGTACGCGCCCTTGCTGCTCTTCGAACGAGCGCACGTTCGGATAATTTGTGCCGGGCTCGAGGCCCGTGACGTAACCGTCCTGTGCCGGCTGCTGGCACTTCCATTGTGTAAAGCAGGGCAGTTGATTGACATTGAACGACAGGACGGCACCTCGATCCTCGGCCGCTTTAAGCAGAACCTGGGTGCGACCGTCCTTGTCCGCGGCCAACGTAAAGAAATGGACGAATTCGCCGAGCCCCGCCTCTTCGACGCCGTACGTATGCCAGCAGGACACATCGGTGGCCGCATGCGATGTCTGCGGAACGACGTTGATCGCCGGAGCGACAAGCGTCGCTCCCGGCTGTAGCAGCGGCAAGCCGAAGTTGATGTGATACAACAGCTCGAAATCCGTTGGCTCCGCCGACAGATTGGCAACTTCGTCGTGGATGTGCAGCACCGCTTCTCCGGCTCGCAGGCGCACGGTCGACGACAGCCGCAGCTTGCGAGCGAAGAGTCGGGCTTCGCCGATGATGCCCGTCACACGTATTTCGCCGGTATGCCCATCGACGGCGAGTTCGACGCGATGCGCCGGTAAGTTAGCGATACGGCCATGCAACGGGCGCTGTAAACGCCCGGCATCGTCCCATTCGGGACCGCCGTTGGATTCCAGGCCGCAGCGGCAAAGCCATTCGTCGAATCCGCCGAGCCAGCCGATGCCGTTCCCTTCGAAAAGGTTGACGAACTTCGGGTTTACCGGCCCTCGCACCGGAGAGCGCCACCCCAGTTCGACATCGCCCGCGAAGATCTTGTGAATTCCCATGCCGCGCGACGGGAGCACGATGACGCGGAGAAGACCGTTTTCCAGCTCGATCACGTCGACGCCTTCGCTGAGACCGCCGCGCAAGACGTACTTCTTGACACGCAGCCCGCGCACCTGGTCTCCCGTGAAATCCGCCGGCCCGAGCTCCAGCTCCGGCACAAACACACGCTGGTCAACATCGGTCAACAGCCACGACTGTTCGCTCATGCAACGGCATCCCTGTGCAAAGAGACTCGAGGGCCAGGCGATGCAATCGTATTCGCCGAGCGATACTCGTATCGGCTAGAATCTACGATTCATGAGCTGCCCTTACCAGCCGGTGCGGATGCAGCACGGTTATTTCGCCGCTAGGTTTACTTGACGACGGTCGTGGCCGCTTTTCCTTCCTCTTGCACCAAGAACACTAGCAGCTTGGCCGGCTTCTCCTGGCTGGCATTCCGGCTCACGACGTGGATTGTCCCCGGCGGTTCGTACCACATCTCGCCTTTGTGAAACGTCTTCAGCTCTTCGCCTTCGAGCTGGCTCTCGACATCCCCCTCGGCGACGTAAGCAAACACGGCCACGTCATGGCGATGCTTGGGTGATTTACCACCGGGACCATAGCTGACCGTGATGACGTTAACTTTGCGAAAGTCACCGGCGGGCAGCACCTGCTCGAACACCTTGGCGATCGCACTGCCGCTGCCCGGCGGCGTGACTTTGTCGTCGTCTTTGTCGTGCGAAAAAGCGGCGCTCGTCGCAACCACAAGAATCGATAGCGCGATCGAGCCGCCCATAGATCGCTTCTGCAAAACTGCCATGTTCGTTCTCCCGGGAATGGATTGGCCGTGCTTCAGAGCGTCACGCATTTTAGCTGCCGCCGCTCCTGTAATGACGCTCAACCCGCCCGTTTTGTGACACCCGCCACGGCTCTTCGCTGGCTTGCGAAGCACACGGCGACCGAATAAAACAAGTCCTTTCCCACAAACCGTTTGCCGGGCATTCTGCCAGGCATTTTTCCTTGGAATTTGGGCGGTAATTATGGCGACAGCGACTGTTTCGACCAAAGACGTGGTGGCGAAGGACAATGTGGGCAAGATTCTCGACGCAGCGCTCGACGCCGGCGGCGGCCTGCTGCGGCTGACGCCCACGTGGGTGCCGCGCAGCTTTCTGCACCCCGGCAAGCGCATCAAACTCGCCCCGACCGATTGGTACGCTTACGGCGCGCATCGCGGCGGCATCGACGAGCGCTGGTTCGCCAGTACCACCGAAGCGGCCAACGATAACCGCACCCCGGATGAAGGATTGAGCTACGTCGCATTCGAAAAGCAACGATTCACGCTTTCGGACGCTGTGGCCGAAAAAGGGACGCGTCTGGTCGGCAAGGCGATGTTCGACAAGTACAAGCGCTGGCCCGTCTACTCGAAGTTCTTCGATAATATGGGGCCCATTCCCCATCACATGCACCAGAAGTTCGAGCATGCGGCGCTGACAGGCCAGGAAGGAAAGCCGGAGAGCTACTATTTCCCACCGCAACTGAACAACGTCGACAATAACTTCGCGTACACGTTCATGGGGCTCGAACCCGGCACGACGCGTCAGCAGTTGCGTCGCTGCCTGGAGAACTGGTCGAAGGGGGACAATGGCATCCTCGACCTGTCGCGTGCTTTCCGTTTGAAGCGCGGCACCGGCTGGTTGATTCCGCCGGGTGTGCTGCACGCCCCCGGTTCGCTCTGCACCTACGAGCCGCAATGGGGTTCGGATGTGTTCGGAATGTTCCAGTCGTTGGTCGAAGGGCGCGAGGTGCCGTGGGCCTTGCTGGTCAAAGACGTGCCAAAAGACAAGCACCAGGATCTGGACTTCATCATCGAGCAGCTCGACTGGGAGAAGAACGTCGACACGCACTTCAAAGAGAACAATTACCTGGAGCCCATTACTGACGCGTCGCGCAGTGGTCAGGGTTATACCGATCGCTGGATTGTCTACGGCACAGTTGACGGCGCGCAATTATTCAGCGCCAAGGAATTGACCGTCGAGCCAGGCGCGAAGTGCAAGTTGCAAGACCCAGGCGCCAGCGGCTGGATCACCGTACAAGGGCGCGGCCGCATGGGCAAGCTGGCCTTGCAAACGCCGGCCATGATTCACTTCGGCCAGCACACCGAGGACGAAATTTTCATCACGCACGAAGCCGCCACGGCAGGCGTCGAGATCGAAAATACCGGCAGTGAGCCGTTGGTAGGTCTGCGCTACTTTGGCCCGGACACTCACGCCAAACTACCGAAGATGGGCGATTACAAACGCTGAAATCAAAGTTCGCGAGAACGCACGCATGAGCCCTACGCATACGAATAACTTTCCCAAGCTACATAACGCAGCCTGGCCGGGCGTCGTTGGCAAAGGCCCCGACAGCGAGCCGCCGATCGAGCTGGACACGATGCTCGATCTAACGGCCGCCGCCGAGGTGGATGGCGTCAAGTTCGACGGCGTCGACCTGTTTCTATTCGCGCCGCACGTCGATATCGATTCGTCGGACGACGATCTGAAAAAGCTGGCCGACAAGGTCCGCTCGCGCAAGTTAGTCATCGGATCGGTCGTGGCGCCGGTTTGGCCTCCGACGGGCGGTGGTTCGGCGATGGGTTCCGACCAGGAGCGAGCAAGCTTCCTGACCCAAGTGCGCAAGGGTTGCCGGATTGCCAAGAAGCTACGCGAGTTGGGCGTACGTCCCTATGGCGTCGTGCGCATCGATTCGTCGGTCGATCCCGGTACCTGGTCACAAGGCGATGCGACGGCGAATTCGAAAAAGATCGCCGGCACGTTCCGCGAGGCAGCCGTGATCGCCGAGGACCACGGCGAGCGGCTGGCCGCCGAAGGTGAAATTTGCTGGGGCGGTATGCACAGTTGGAAGCGAATGGTGCAATTACTGGAATTGACCGATCGGCCAAAAACCGTCGGCTTTCAGGCCGATATGGCCCATACGCTTTTGTATCTGCTGGGCTATAACTCCCCCGAGGACCGCATCCTGCCGACGGACTTCGATTGGAAAGATACCGCCGGCCTGCAAGAGGGACTGAAAAAGCTAACCGCGGCATTACGTCCATGGACGATCGATTTCCACGTCGCACAAAACGACGGAACGGTCAAGGGATCAGGTTCTCATGACAAGACGGGCCGACACTGCCTGCCCGGCGATCCGAACGGCCGCTTGAATATCGCTCGCGACGCCGGTCATTGGCTACGCGACGAAAAGGGAACGCTCACCAAAAAGTTTCAGCACATCTGCTGGGACGGTTGCATGTTCCCCAACGACGTCATGCACAAGCCGGAAACGTGGAATTCGATTCTCTCGGCCATGATTGCGGTGCGGGATGCGCACGGCTGGCAGAGTTGAGCAAGAAAATGCCGAATGTCTAACGACGAAATGCCTAAAGAAATCAAAATGACGAACGCCAAAAAACGGGGGCCAGCCGCGCTATGACCTGGAAGAGCGGACGGCAGTGTTTGGCGAAAACGTCGTCCGGCTGATGAAAGAAACTACCGTCACGCCAGTCACTTCACCGTTGACCAGCCAACTCATTCGTGCCGCCACGAGCGTGGGGGCGAACTACTGCGAGGCAAACGATGCTGGATCGAAGAAAGAGCTCTGTTACCGCATCAGTATTTGCAAACGGGAATGCCGAGAATCGAAGCACTGGCTACGGATGTTTGCGACCGCTTTACCTGAACAGAAGGACGCCATTCGCGGGCTGTGGCGCGAGGCCAAAGAGTTGCATTTGATATTCACCACAATTTATCGCAAAGTGCGAGTGCCTCGAACCGAGCGCAGGTCAAAACCACCCAAGTAACGCACCCATCGAAAATCCGCCGAAGACTTCGACATTATTGCATTCTGCTTTCTTTAGACATTAGCGCATTCGACATTAGACATTCACGCTCGGAGCATCCATGTCCAAGCCCTTAAACATCGGCATGATCGGCTATGGCTTTATGGGCCGTGCCCATTCCAATGCCTACCGCCAGGTCAGCCAGTTCTACAAGCACGCACACCGGCCGGTGCTCAAGGCCTGCTGCGCCCGTAATGAGGAAAAGATCAAGGCCTTCGCCGAGAATTGGGGCTACGAATCGTACGAGACCGACTGGCGGCTTCTGATCGAGCGCAAGGACATCGACGTCATCGATATCGGCAGCCCGAACAATACGCATCGCGAGATCGTGCTGGCCGCCGCGGCCGCGGGCAAGATGATCCTCTGCGAGAAGCCGCTGGCGATGAGCGTGGCCGAAGGGGAAGAAATGGTCGCCGCGGTCGAAAAGGCCAAGATCCCCAACATGGTCTGGTTCAACTACCGCCGGGTGCCCGCAATTTCATTGGCCAAGCAAGTCGTCGACGAAGGACGCATCGGCCGCCCGTTTCATTATCGGGCCACATACCTGCAAGATTGGACCATTGCCGACGACGTGCCGCAGGGAGGCGCGGCCCTGTGGCGACTGGACGCGGCCGTGGCGGGCTCGGGCGTCACCGGCGATCTGCTGGCCCATTCGATCGATACGGCCGAATGGCTAAACGGCCCGATCAAGCGCATCTCGGCCGCCACCGAAACATTCGTCAAGGAACGCACTCACGTCGAGACGGGCAAGAAGCAGCCCGTGTCGATCGACGACGCCTGCATGTTCCTCGCTCTGTTCGCGAACGGTTCGATGGGAACCTTCGAAAGCACGCGCTACGCTCGTGGCCGAAAGAACTACAACACTTTCGAGCTCAATGGCGAGCGGGGTAGCGTCTTCTTCGACCTCGAAGATCCACACATCCTGCAATACTTCAAATACGCCGATCCGAAGACAGGCGACAAGATCGAAAGCCATCTGACAGGTTGGCAGCGCGTCAACGTCACCAACTTCGAGCATCCGTACATGGACAAATGGTGGGTCCCCGGCTGCACGATCGGTTACGAGCACACATTCATCAACGCCTTGGCCGATTTCCTGACTAGCCTCGAAACGGGCAAGCCCGTGCAGCCTGATTTCCGTTCGGGTTTGCGGACGCAAAAAGTCTGCGATGCGGTGCTGGCCAGTGCCAAGAGTGGCCAATGGGTGGAAATCAATTGACGTAGTCGCGTGATTCGCCAGTGCAGCAGAAGTTGCCACGGGTGGGCTGCGCGATACCGATGCTCGGCATAGAATGTTGCCGATGAACTACTTTGCTCACGGCTATGCGTTTATCGATGACCCCTGGTTCCTGGCAGGGACCGCAGTGCCGGATTGGTTAAACGTCTCGGATCGGGGCGTGCGGGTAAGGCCGCGGCAGGCGGCGCCGTGGACGGCTGACGCGGATCCTCGCGTGGCGGCCCTGGCCCGGGGAATCGCCCGACACCACGCGGACGACGGCTGGTTTCATACGACGGCCGTTTTCGCCGAGTTATCGTGGCGATTCACGGCCCGGTTGCGGGAACTACTCGATCCGGACGAGGGAATGCGGCCCAGTTTTTTGGGGCACATTCTGGTTGAAATCCTGCTCGACGCCTCGCTGATCGCGCGAGAGCCCGAACGGCTGGAACAGTACTACGGGGCCGTTACGCAGGTCGATCCGGCGTTGGTTCAACTGGCCGTAAACCGTATGGCCGCGCGACCGGCCGAGCGGCTGGCCCGAATGATTCCACTATTTGCGCGGGAGAGATTCTTGTCGGACTACCGCGACGATGTCAAACTGTTGTTCCGTTTGAACCAGGTAATGCGTCGCGTGCGGTTGCCGGCCTTGCCGGAACGCTTGATCGAGTTCCTGCCCGAGGCTCGTCGCGAAGTCGATGCCCGGCGTCAGGAGTTGCTGTACCCCGCCTCGGACGCCGAGAGCCGGGCAGGCTGAATCATTCGACCAGGAGCCAGCGATGAAGTTTGGGATGAATCTGCTTTTGTGGACGGATAACCTCACCGAGGAGCATCGTCCCATCGTCGAAAAGCTCAAAAAGATGGGCTACGACGGCATCGAGGCGCCGGTCTTCGATCTGAATCCCGACAAGTTCGCCGCGATCGGCCTGTGGCTGGACGACATGGGACTCGAGCGCACGGCGGTTACCTGTCGCGGTGTCGACGATAATCCTGCCTCTAACGATCCAAAAATTCGCGCCGCGGGCGTCGCGAACAACAAGTTGGCACTGGAATGCTGCCAGGCTGCCGGGATGACGATCATGGCCGGGCCCTTTCACTCGGCGCTGGGACATTTTTCAGGTGCCAGCCCCACTAGCGACGAATGGAAATGGGCTGCCGACAGCATGCGGCAAGTCGCCGAACATGCCGAGGCGTGCGGCGTTACACTGGCCCTTGAATACCTGAATCGCTTCGAGTGCTATTTGCTGAATAGCGCCGCCGACACAGTGCGATTCGTGAAGGACGTCGACCATCCGCGATGCCGAATGATGTACGACACCTTCCACGCCAATATCGAAGAAAAGGACCCGATCGAGGCCATTCGCACTTGCGCCGCTCAAACGGTGCATGTGCATATTTCCGAGAATGACCGCAGCACGCCCGGCGAGGGGAACATCCCCTGGGCCCAGACCTTCGACACGCTGCACGAAGTGGGCTACGACGGCTGGTTGATGATCGAGGCCTTCGGCATGGCATTGCCCGCGCTGGCCGCCGCGACCAAGATCTGGCGGCGCATGTTCAAGACCGAAGAACAGTTGGCCACCGATGGTCTGAATTTCATGAAGCGTGAATGGAAGAAGCGCGTGACGGCAACAGCATAAGGCGTGGCCCGGCGGATCGTCGCGCAGGACGGACGCATACGCCGTAGACAACAGCGAAGTTAAAGAATGGAATCTCGCAGCGAATCGCCGATGCACCCAAACGATGAGGGACTGGCGCTCGACGCCCTCACGGCCGGATTCGCCGAGATGCTGTCGCGCGGCGAAGATCCCTACGCGATGGCAGCTCCGACCGAAACAGTCAACTCCGGCGCGGCCACCGTTGCATCGACCGATCCCGGGCCTGAGGTTACCCCGCGCAGCATTGTTGAGGCGATGCTTTTCGTAGGGCATCCGCAAAACGAACCGTTGACCAGTCAGCAGATGGCTTCGTTGATGCGCGGTGTCAACGCCGCCGAGGTCGACGAAATCATTCGCGACTTGAACGAGCAATATCGGCGCAACGGCTGTCCGTACGCGGTCGAGAGCCGGGGGGCCGGTTATGCACTAACGTTGTTGCCAGAGTTCGCCAGCGCACGGCAACGCGTGTTGGGGCGCGCGCGCCAGGCACGGCTGTCGCAAGCGGCCATCGAAGTCCTGGCCCTGGTGGCCTACAACGGCTCGATTAGCAGTGACGAAATCGCCAAAACGCGAGGCCGGTCTAGCGGTGCCATTTTGTCGCAGTTGGTTCGTCGGCAGCTACTAAAGGTCGAGCGTTCCACGGAAAGACCGCGCCAGTCGCGGTATTCGACGACAGGACGGTTTTTGCAGCTTTTCGGGCTGGATAGCCTCGAAGACCTGCCGCGCAGCCAGGAAGTCGACGAGCGGTAGGGCGTCTTTCCGAGCGCCCGACGACTTAAAAGCACCCGTAAATCGGTGCTAGCAAGCGAATTTCTACGCCGGGTGGGTTTCTTCGTGCTACTTCACCGGCGTAACCCTTTATCGCCGTGGGGTTTGCACATCTGTCAGGGGACCCGCGCAGACAACCAAGTGTGCAATCTGCTAGAATCACTTCGGTGCGAGGCCATGATAGTTCGCGTGCGACCTCACTCTGGACGGTTCACGCCGGCTCCTGCACAGTGTACTAACTGCCCCGAATTGCCTCCCGTCGGCGGGCGCACCATGACGTGTGCCCGGTGATCTATCGAGCAGGATCGGCCTCCGGCACTTCCCGAACACATCCCGCGTGTTCGCTCTATGCGCCTATGCGTATGACCCCTGAATTTGTAATCGAACAATTGCGCGCGTCGCTGCCTGGCGTGTTACCGTCGCTTTTAATGTGCGACTTCGGCCATCTGGCCGACGAGGTGGCGCGCGTCGAAGCAGCGGGCGTTCCGGCGTTGCATCTGGACGTGATGGACGGCGAGTTCGTCGATAATATTTCGTACGGTTTTATCGTCGTTGAGACGGTGCGCAAGCTGACGAAGCTGCCGCTCGAGACACACCTGATGATCGACCGACCAGAAAGGTATGTCGAACGCTTCATCAAGGCGGGCGCCAATCTGGTCACGATCCACGTCGAAGCCACGAAGGACGCCGCCGCCGTCCTCAAGCAGATTCGCGCCCAAGGCGCCGCGGCCGGACTGGCCTTCAACCCTGCGACACCGCTAACGGCCATCGAACCCTGCCTGCCCTTTTGCGATACGGTGCTGGTGATGAGCGTGAATCCCGGCTACGGCGGCCAGGCATTCGAGCCCGTGGCGCTCGAGAAACTGCGCGCGCTGCGCGAGGGCAAGCATCCGGTGCCGCTATTAGAGATCGACGGCGGCATCCATGAAGAAACCATCGCCGCCGCCTCGGCGGCCGGCGCGCAACTCTACTCGGTGGGTTCCGGTATCTTTCGGGCAAAAGACTACCGGGCCGCGATTGGGAATTTGAAAGAGAAGGCCCGCGCCAGTGCGCGACAGGCATAACGAACGACGACCGAGCCGTGGGCGATTGTCCTGCTCGTTGTCCACGCAACCAGTTCGAGATACAAAAAACCAACATGCTGCAAATCATCTTGATCCGCCCCGGTACTACCGACTATTGCGACCAGGGAAGAATTCAAGGCACGCTCGACGTCCCTCTGAACGAACACGGCAAAGACGAGGTCGCGCGGTTGACCAAGGAATTGGCCGATCGCTCGATCAGTGCGGTTTATTGTTCGATTTGCCAACCGGCCCAGGCCACGGCCACAGCCATCGCCGAGGGGCTAGACGTTAAGCTTAAGCCGCTACGCGGCATGCAGAATCTCAACCACGGCCTGTGGCAGGGGCTATGCATCGACGAGGTCAAACGACGCCAACCCACCGTCTATCGGCAATGGCAAGACCAGCCCGAGTCGGTCCGCCCTCCGCAAGGCGAAACGCTCGGCGAAGCGACCGACCGAGTCGATCAGGTGCTCGAAAAACTGCTGAAAAAACATCGCGACGGGGTCATTGCGATCGTCATCCCCGAGCCACTAGCATCGCTCGTAAAGGCCCGGCTGTCCCACGCGAAGGTCGGCGACCTCTGGCAGGCCGCCGCGGGGCACGGTGATTGGCAAATGTTGGAAATCTCGCCTGAGAATGTCACGTAGAACCGGTCGTGCGGCATCTAAGCGCCCGATCGACGTTCGAGTCTGCGAACCGTGGCCCTCTCTCGCGGGGGGCACAGTCGCCCAGAAAGCCCGCCTTCGGCCCGAAATGGCTGCCAAAGGGCACTTTTTCCCGCTTCCGCAACAGGCGATACTCGGGATTACACAGTTGAGTGAACCTGATACGATTGGCAGCAGTTATGACCCCAGAAACTACGCCATCGACGCTTGGGAGCGTTCCCTTGAGCACCGGGAAGTCTGACGTTCAGGCCGAGCAGCCCAGCGTTAAACACCCCAAGCGCGGCGTGCCCGAAGGGCTGTGGAAGCGTTGCCCAGGCTGCCAGCGGACGATTTTCCGCAAGGAAGCCGACAAGCGGATGGGGGTCTGTCCCGAATGCGACTATCACTGGTACGTTCCCGCCCAGGAGCGCATCCGGCAGTTGCTCGACGAAGGGACGTTCGAGGAGTGGTTCGGAGAGCTCGAACCGGTCGATCCACTCGGCTTCGCCGATAAGAAGCCTTACCGCGAACGATTGAAAGAGGAGCAGGCCCGTACCGGATTGCGTGACGCGGCCGTGGTGGGCTCAGGCATGATTCGTGCCCGTCGCGTGGCGTTCGGCGTTACTGACTCGGCCTTCATCATGGGCAGCATGGGTGCCGTCGTCGGCGAGAAGCTGACGCGGACCATCGAACGGGCCACAGTCGAGCATTTGCCCCTGATCATCGTCAGTGGTTCAGGGGGCGGGGCGCGCATGCATGAGGGCATAATGTCGCTCATGCAAATGGCCAAAGTGTCGGCCGCCCTGGCGCGCTTCGACGCCGCGGGTGGTTTGTTCATTTCCGTGCTGACCAATCCGACCATGGGGGGCGTGGCGGCCAGCTTTGCCTCGCTGGGAGATGTCATCTTTGCCGAACCCCGGGCCTTGATCGGCTTCGCCGGCCCGCGCGTCATCCAAGCTGCGATTCGCATCGAGCTGCCCAAGGGATTCCAGACCAGCGAATTTCTCCTGGAACATGGCTTCGTCGATCGCATCGTCCGCCGCTCGGACCTGAAGAGCGAAATCGCGCGGACCATCGACTTCTGCGGCAAATAGGCTCATCCGTCCGTGCCGGTGGCCTGCCGCCTTGCTGGCCTTTGCTTCTCGGCCTAGAGTGAACTCGTAGGCGTTCATCCGTCTGCAAGACGTGCCCCGCGGGAAAGTTCATGGGATTACTCGATAGCTTCAAATCGGTCCTCACCGGCGGACGCGTCGACGTGCGCGGCCGCTACGAGTTCCTGCGCGAAGCGATCTCGGGCACCATGTCCAAGTTCTACATGGCGCGCGATCGAAAGTCGGGGCAAGTCGTCGGGCTGAAGATCCTCGATCCGAAAAAGACGGCCGAATTCGAAGCTCGTTTCAAGGGGCTCAAGAAGCCCTTCGAAGGCGAGATCATCGCGGCCGTCTCACACCCGAATGTCGTGCGCGTTCTGTCACACGGCACCACGCTGCAAGGCGAGCCGTTCGTAGTGATGGAGTTCATCGACGGGACGGGCTTGAATTCGTTGACGATCGGCCGCAGCACGTTATTGGACGGGCGCCGCGTTTCGCTCATTCGCCAGGCGGCCGAGGCGCTACGGGCCGTCCATCAGGCGGGCTACATTCATCGCGACGTCTGCCCTCGCAACTTCATGGTTTCGCCCGATGGCAACGAGTTGAAACTGATCGACTTCGGACTGACCGTGCCAGCAACCCCGCTGTTCATGCAGCCAGGGAATCGGACTGGGACGCCAAACTATATGGCGCCTGAGTTGGTCAAACGACTGGCGACCGATCAGCGGTTGGACGTATTTTCGTTCGGCGTCAGTGCCTACGAGATATGCACGTTCAATCTTCCCTGGGAACGTGGAACGGACGGCCGTGCGGCAATGTCGCACGCGATGCATGCGCCGGTCGAAATCGAGAAATATCGCCCGCAGATCAATCCGGTACTTGGCAAGGCAATCATGTCGTGCGTCGAGCAACGGGTGGACAAGCGCTGCCCCTCGATGGATGCCTTTCTACAAATGATTCGCGACGTCAAACAGGACGATCAATCCTGACGGCGCGCCATCTTTGCCGGCTCCCGCGAATGGGGTGAATCCGCCCCAAGCCAGACAGGGCTTGCATTCCCCGGGCGAACCCGCCACTCTTAGCACAGATTGCCGCTGCCGGAGGCGGCTGGAACAGGGGGCCTCGGCGGTTTGCCCGCACGGAATGCGAGGTCGACCTTGGCCGCGACAGCGGATTACCGCGCCGCGACTAATGCGAACGAATCCGGCGCACGTCCCCAAAGGAATACAGGGAGTCCTCGTCGCATGGCAGCCCCCACCGCAGGTGAGCCGCGTACCGCCAAGCAGTCCGCGCCGCCGGCTCACGACCCATACGTCCCTGAATCGGTCGAGATGGCCGAATTCACCTGGTCGGCGGTTTTGGTCGGGGCGGTGTTGGGCATCATTTTCGGCGCTTCGTCGTTATACCTGGTGCTGAAGGTTGGGTTGACCGTTTCCGCGTCGATTCCGGTCGCCGTACTGTCGATTACGCTGTTCCGGCTGTTCTCGCGCCTGTTTGGCATTCGCCGCTCGACCATTCTGGAAAACAATATCGTCCAGACCACCGGTTCGGCCGGTGAGTCGATCGCCTTCGGAGTCGGCGTCACAATCCCTGCCCTGATGCTGTTGGGCATGGATATGGAACTGACCCGCGTCATGACCGTGGGCGTGCTGGGCGGCCTACTCGGCATTTTGATGATGATTCCGCTACGGCGGGCCTTCATCGTCAAGCAGCACGGCACGCTGAAGTATCCCGAAGGAACAGCCTGCGCCGATGTTCTGATCGTTGGCGAAGAAGGGGGCGCGACCGCGGCCACCGTGTTCACCGGTTTTGGTCTGGCGTTCGTACACAAGTTTGTGATGACGGCGCTGCACCTCTGGAAGGACGAAGTAAACCAGCCCCTTACCAACGCCGCCGGTAAGGGGTTGCGCGGCGGCGTGGTCGGCGGAGAACTGACCCCCGAGCTATTGGGCGTGGGCTACATCATCGGGCCCAGGATCGCCTCGATCATGTTGGCCGGCGGCGTGCTGGCCTATCTGGTACTGACGCCGATGGTGTTTTTGTTCAGCAATCAGGCGCCGTTTCCCGTTGGCGGGTCGACCGAGAAAATCGTCGAGTCAGTCGTGGCCGTTCGAAAGCATTACATTCTTTACATTGGGGCAGGGGCAGTAGCCGCCGGGGGAATCATCAGCATGCTGCAGGCACTGCCGATGATTTTCAGTTCGCTGAAGTCCGGCTTACGCGATCTAATTCCCAGCGGCGGAAAATCGGCCGCCGGAGCGACGATGCGGACGGAACAAGACCTGCCAATGGCGGTCGTCTTCCTGGGCGCGATCGTCTTGGTGCTGGCCATGGCCGTAATTCCCAGCCTGGGGTTGGGCGTGACGACAAACGGTTTGCTGGGTGCCGGATTGATTGTGCTGTTCGGCTTCTTGTTCGTCACCGTTTCGTCACGACTGACCGGGGAAATCGGCTCGTCCTCGAACCCGATCTCTGGCATGACGGTTGCGACGTTGTTACTCACCTGCTTGATCTTTCTTGCCCTCGGAAAGACCGATCGGGCGGCGGCTTTGACCGCCATGACCGTGGCCGCGATCGTATGCGTTGCCTCGAGCAATGGCGGCACAACTTCGCAAGACCTGAAGACCGGTTATCTAATCGGTGCCACGCCGCGGCTGCAGCAAATCGCGATATTGATCGGCGCGTTATCCAGCGCGCTGGTCATCGGTGTCGTCTTGCTTATGCTCAACAATGCCGGGACGGTATGGACCAACCGGCCCGAAAACGTGCCACGATACATCGTGCCCGACGTTTCAAAAATTACCCACAAAGAGAAACCTGGCGGGCAGTACGTCGACGATCAACACGAATACTACGTCTGGCACGCCACCGAAGGACAGGTGCAAAACGTTCCGCAGGGTAAGTATCTGGCGAACGACCGTGGGCAACTCGTTTACCTCGTCGATCCCGGCATCAATGGTCGCGTCAAACAACGAGACGACGGCACGAAGGTCAACAAGTTCGACGCGCCAAAAACCCAGTTGATGGCCTTGATCATCGACGGAATTCTGCGGCAAAAACTTCCGTGGGAATTGGTATTCATCGGTGTGCTGATTGCGATCACGCTGGAACTGGCGGGCGTGCCGTCGCTGCCGTTCGCGGTCGGAGTCTATCTGCCAATTCAATCGTCGGTACCGATTTTTTTGGGGGGCGCCGTCCGCTGGCTCGTCGACAAGATCCGTCGCTCGTCGCAGGCCGAAGGGGACATGAGCCCGGGCGTACTGCTTAGTTCCGGCTACATTGCCGGTGGCGCGATTGCCGGAGTTTTGGTCGCGCTTTTTGGATTCTTGCCTTCCGCCTGGCTCGGATATCTCAACTTGTCTCCGAAACTGCCGCCCGGCTGGGTCGCGAGCAACTGGCCGTCGCTGGCCGCTTTCAGTTTCTTGATCGTGCTGTTGGCGCTGACGGGTTTTGGCTGGCTGTTCCGCGGCGCTCAGTCGACGTCTCCGCCGGCGAAATCGGCGAAATCGAAATAGGCCGTTTCGCGTCCAAAATGTCACTTTTCTACCAAGAGAGTTCGCCACGATGCATCGAGCGCATTGGTTGATAACCATCCTGGGAGTTTTCTGCATGAGCGCTGCCGTCGTTTCCACGCTGCAGGCCGATGAAGGAATGTGGCTGTTCACCAATCCGCCGAACAAGATGCTCAAGGAGACCTACGGATTCGAGCCCAATGCGGATTGGCTGAAACACGTGCGACAATCGTCGGTCCGCTTTAACAGCGGTGGATCAGGCTCGTTTGTTTCGTCCGACGGCCTGGTGATGACCAATCATCACGTGGGTGCCGACTGCCTGCAAAAACTCAGCACGCCCGAGCGCGACCTGATCAAGACCGGCTTTCACGCCAAGAAGCACGAAGATGAGGTGAAGTGCGTCGACCTGGAATTGAACGTGCTGGTCGATATTGAGGACGTCACCGATCGCGTGAAGTCCGCAGTGAAAGAAGGAGTTGACGCGGCCGAGGCGCGGAAGCAGCGCTTGGCCGTCATGAATACGATCGAAAAAGAGTCGTTCGACAAGACTGGCCTGCGCAGCGACGTGGTGACGCTGTACCACGGCGGCAAGTATCACTTGTACCGCTACAAGAAATATACCGACGTGCGCCTGGTATTCGCTCCCGAAAAGGACATCGCCTTTTTCGGCGGCGATCCGGACAACTTCGAATACCCGCGATTCGATTTGGACGTGTGCTTCTTCCGCGTCTACGAAGACGGCAAGCCGGCGAAGATCAAGGACTTCTTGAAGTGGAGCAAGAACGGAGCTAAAGACGGCGAGCTGATTTTCGTCTCCGGTCATCCGGGCCGAACCAATCGCCTGGATACGGTCAAGCATTTGGAGTTCTTGCGGGACGTCGCGTTTCCGTCAGTGCTCGACATGATCCGTCGCCGCGAGGTAACCCTGCGGACGTTTGCCGAACGCGGCTTAGAAAATCTACGCCGGGCGCAGGACGACCTGTTCAGCTACCAGAACAGCCGCAAAGCCCGCTTGGGCGGTCTGGCCGGCCTGCAAGATCCGAAGATCATGGACCTGAAACGTCGCGAGGAAACCGCGCTGCGCGACGCCGTGATGAAGGACCCGAAGCTGGCCAAGGAATATGGCGACGCTTGGGATCAGGTGGCTCGCACGGTAGAAGTGCTGGCCGGCATCTACGAAGAATATCAATTGCTCGAAGTCGGCCGTGCATTTAATTCCGATCTGTTCACGATCGCCCGCCGGCTACTGCGATTATCGGAAGAGACGAGCAAGCCGAACGCCGAACGACTGCGCGAATATGCCGAGGCGGGGCTCGATTCGCTGAAGCAACAGTTGTTTTCTGAGGCGCCGATTTACGCCGACCTGGAAGTGGTGAAGCTGGCTGACTCGCTAGGAATGTTGATGGAGATCGAGGGGGCCGACGACCCACTGGTACAAAAGATCCTGGACGGCAAATCCCCGCGCGAGCGCGCGGCCGAATTGGTCGCCGGTTCGAAATTGGCTGACGTAGCACTTCGAAAGCAACTGGCTGACGGGGGTGCCGCGGCTATCGAGAAGTCAAAGGATCCGATGATCGAACTCGCTCGCCTGATCGACGAGCCGTCGCGCAAGATTCGCCGCATCTACGAAGAGCAGGTCGACGAGCCCCAACGTCAAGCCTATGGCAAGATTGCCCAGGCCCGGTTCGCGATTTACGGCGAAAGCGTCTATCCCGATGCGACCTTCACGCTTCGCCTGGCCTACGGCAAGGTGGCCGGCTACGACGATGCCGGCAAAAGGATGCCCGCTTGGACAACGATTGCCGGTGCTTACGAGCATTCGAAGGATCACGGCGGCAAGGATCCGTTCGAGTTGCCCGAGAGCTGGCTCAGTCACAAGAAGGATCTTGACTTGAAGACCCCCTTTAACTTCGTCAGCACGGCCGACATTATCGGCGGAAATTCAGGCAGTCCGGTCGTGAATCGCGATGGCGAAGTCGTGGGCCTGATCTTCGACGGCAATATTCAGTCGCTGGTTCTCGACTTCATCTACACGCAAGATCAGGCGCGCGCGACGAGCGTTCATTCGTCGGCCATCGTCGAAGCCCTACGCAAAGTGTACGGGGCGAAGGAATTGGCGGACGAGTTGGGCAAATGAGGGAGCGTTGCGGTCTTCGCCCGTGATGATTGCTACAGACTTCGGTCGGCTCGGCTCGACTAGGAGTGGCCTTCGATTCGTTTCGGGGCACTGCTCGGATCGGGGTTCTGGACGATCTTCGTCGAATTAGCGTCAGGGCTGAGCTTTTGCTGAGACTCGAACTGCTCGAGCGCTTGCTCAGCCAGAATCGATTCCATCGCGCGCTCGCGCTCGAGATCGATGGCCGAAAGGCCTGAAAGATCGGCCGCGACGCGTCCCTTGGCCCGGTTCAGGCTGATCTTGTCCTGCAGCATCTGCTCGATCTGGCCGAAGTCGGTGGTGATGTCGAGATTGAAATTATTGACAAGCGTAGCGATCTCGGCTTCGGCATTGCTGGTCTTGAGTTCGGCGTCATATTGCGCGATGCGATTGCGAACCTCGGACAGCTTCTTGGCCGCGTGTTTGATCTTGGCCAC
This sequence comes from Pirellulales bacterium, assembly GCA_036499395.1. NCBI lineage: Bacteria > Pseudomonadati > Planctomycetota > Planctomycetia > Pirellulales > Pirellulales bacterium. Next base: position 31,472 of record DASYDW010000066.1, on the reverse strand, counting down.
GTTGTTCGCGTACGCGGACTCATGAAGTTCAAGCTGGCTCTCATTCTCGGCCAACTCCTGCTCCGCGCGTTGCAACTCCAGGGCAAAACGCGCGGCCGACTCTCGATCCCCTGCGGCGAGGTAGGCTTTCACTTTGGCCCCTAACGTCACTAACTGGCGTTCCGCCCCGCTTACCTGGCGGCCGACGCGCTCGACGAGCGCCCGATGCTGCTCGAGTCCCTCACGACCGTCCCGTAGTTGTGCAACGGCCGCATCGTACTCGTACTGCATCTGCGCGATGGGATCGGCGGCCCACAGGGCGTTTACTCCCTTATTGATCTGGGCGCGAATCGCACGCCATAGCTTGCCAAGCATCATTGCCGCGTCGTCCTTCTTCGGGCGTGTAGAAATCGAGAACCAACACGGTTCTTACTTAGTTTCGTTGCCGCGGCCAGCGGCCGGCGTCGCAGCGGCAGCCGGCGCGGCGCCCGCTGCGGGCAGCATCAGGCTGACCCCTTTACCTTCGAGGTTGGTCCAGAATGTGCCGGCGCCGCTATGAAACAGCCGCATTACCATATTAGGATTTAACTGTTCGGACAGCGAGTACCGCAGAAAAGCATCAGCATCGTTTTTGAAGACGTCCATCTTCAACTGGTAAAGGGTACTCCGAGCCGTTTCCTTGAGCGTGGTTACTTGAGCGTCGGCCCCGCCCAAGACCTGTGTGCGACGCCCTTCCAGTGCGGCAATTTTCGCGTCGAATTCGGCTTTTAGCTTATCGATTTCATTGGTGGTCTTAGTACCGATGTTTTCGACGTCGCGGTCGATGCTCGCCACCAGTCGTTTGGTCTCGGCCTCGACTTCCACCACACGCTGCTGGATCATTTGTTGTTCGCGCTCAACTTCAGCCTCGGTTTGCGCCGTGATTTCCTTCGCTTTGTTCGTGATCTCGGTTTCGCCGGCAATCTGCTTGTCGCGAATCGGTTTCAAATACGCCTCGGGGATGACGATGTTCCGAATGAACGCGGAATGGACCGTCACGTTCTTCACCCGCCCCACGCGGATGAGTTCCTGGGTAAAGTCAGCCTGAAATTTCTCTCGCTTTGTACCTTCGAGAAAATCCTGCACACCGTAATCAATGCCTTTGTCACGGCCGATCGAATGGGCCTGCACATCGACCACGGTCTTTTCTACAACCTGGCGCGAGCCATACTCCGCCACCAAGCTGGGCATGTCGGCGGGCAGGATCTCCCATTCCACGGTGCAATCCATGCTGATCGGGAAGCCCCCCTTTGAGGTGAAGTCGATCGCCGTATTTTCCTGGGGACGTTTGTCGTAGCGAAAGGCTGTTTGGAAAATGCCCACTTCGGAATGAATGACCTCGAATTCCTTCGTGTTGATGTAGTACAAACCGGGCTGTAGAACTTCGCGCAGAATGCCCTTCTCATTGGGCTTCTCGGCAAAGCGACTCGCACCATCGATGCCCAGCAGTCGGCGCTGCACTCCGACAAATCCCGGCTTGATCTCCGTAGCATCGACCAATTCGACCCGGTAACCGCGCAGATTAATGCGATACGATCCCGGCGGCAGCACTTGCCTTTGAATGCCCTGCTCTTCGTCCTGAGGATTCTCGGTGGTTTCGGCCAGTAGACGTCCAGGGGGCAAGGGCTTTCCGCCCAATGCGGTGACGATGCCGACCTTGCCTGGGGGCACGTCCGTGTTCTTCTCCATCTCGGTGGCATAAACGATCGGCAGGACGAAGTGCCAACCTTCGCCGAGCACCTCGCGCTGAATTCCCTTTTGGCCAGCTTCGGCCAGTACATGTCCCGGCGTGAGGGGTTGCCCATCCTTCGCCGTGATTACTAAGTGCGATCCCGGCCGGACATAGACGAAGAAGGCCTTCCAAGTCGAAGACACCAGAACCAGTGCCACGAGCGCGATCACGCCCCACACGATCAGGGCCCGCCGCCAGCGCGCGAACCCCCGGAAGCGAGCCGGAGTGCCGAGAGGATTGAACGTTTCGGTCATTTGCCAGGTTTCCTTGATTTCGGCATCACTTGCCGCAAACCGCGATGGTTATTTCGTGCCGGCGGTGGTGGAATCGGGAATTGCCGCGGGCCTGACGGGCGACTTGCCTGCGCCGCCATTCGGCTGCGTCAGATAGTTACTGAACAGTCGGCCAAAATCACTGTCGTCTGACGCAAAGATCTCGGTCAACGCCGGACCCAGTTTGTCCATCAAATGGTATTGGGCAAACGTCTGCACGTTCGCGAAGCCCGCCACGGCCTTACGCAGACCAGCGATCTCGGCTTCGTTTTGCAGCAAAATCACCGCCGCTTCGGCCTTTCCCGTCGCCAAGGTCGCCTCGGCCTGTTTCTCCGCGGCGTCGAGCGACAACTGGGCATTTTCGAGATCCTGGGTTGCTTGCGAAATCGCGACTTCCTTCATTTGTGCGGACTTCGTCTTGGCTTGAATCAGACGCGTCTCTGCTTCGACCTTTTCTTTGGCCTGACCCTTCAATGCTTCCTTGGCCTGCAATTCCTGGGCAGCACGAAACTGCCGTATCTTCGCGCCGTTCTTGGCCTGTTCGACCCGCGCCAGTTCGCGTAGCGCAATCTGTTCGGCCAACTCTTCAGGGGGCCGCATATCAGCCAACGTCACGGCGCGGACTTCAACTCCCAGGGCGTCGCATTGCGGCTTCACTTTCTCTAGCAGGGCTCGTTGCAATGCCTCGCGCGCGTTGAGCGCCTTGTCTGCCTGCGGCCCCGCCTCGGGCGTGGCGGCCAAGATGAAGTCACGGGCGTCGAAGTTGCTTCCCTCGATGCGTGCATAGCCGCGGATGTGCGGCAGGATCACTTTTTGCAAGATTTCGTTGTTCGCTTGTTCCTCGGGCGTGGTGTCTTTCTGATGCAACACGCCCACGTCGGTCAGCCGCACCGTCAACAACGGAGCCGCCGCCGGCTGGGCCGCGTATTCCACGACAACTTGCGGCTTCAGAATAAAACCGTCGCGACTGGGAAACTCGATATCCGCGAGCCGCACGCGGTGACTGCGGACTTCGACGGGCGTGATCGATTCGACGTACGGATTGAGGTAATACGTACCGGCCGGAACGGTCTCTTGTTGGACTCCGCGGTATCCCTCCGGCACAAGGTACTGATCCTTCCGCTGCTCGTCGCTGAGCCCATGAGGGTCCTTGCCGACTTTCAAGGTTCGTACGCCAACTTGTTCGACGCCGACCTCAACCGCCTTCACCCGTTCCCATGAGTACGCGTATGGATTCAGACGGTAAAAGCCCTGCGTCAGCACGTCCCGCAAAATGCCTCGTTCGCCGAGACTCGGGTCGGCACGATCTTCGGCCCCCAGAACCTCACCCTGCGCCATGCGCGCCGGGGAAAGTGGCTTTCCGAATTTCCGGGTTAACACCAGGCATTCGCCCGGTTCGACTTCGACCAACGAGTGAACTTCATGGCTCCAGAAAAGCGGATTGAGAAAGTGTCGCCCTTCTCCCCACGCTTGCAACATGACACCTTTATAAGATTCATCGGGCGCGATAATTTCATCCGGGCCAAGATCTCGTCCCCAACGGCTGATCCGAATCAGGTACTGCCCGGAGGGAACCTCGATGCGTTCCACTTCCCAGTGCCAGATTTGCTGGACGATGGCAAGCCCTACCAAGAGGATGCACAGCCCGAGCCAAAAGCGCGGTTGTCGATAGAAGTTCATGCCCGTTTCTCTTCCTGGGATGGCTTGGAATCCCGATCGGTCAGCGAAGCGCCGTCATGCCGACCCTTTGGATCGATGTTGTCCTCTGAGTCCAGCGGCGTCTTGTGGTTGATTTGATTAACATTCGCCAGTTGTGCGCGCAGTTCCGCCAATTGTGCGTCGAGCATGACGGGGTCGACTGCCGAAGGGGGGCCGGTTGCTGCCAATTCGGACGTGTCGACATAGACTCGTTCGATCGCCCGAGCGTTAAGCGATTTCTCCTGAACGAGTCCTTCGGCCTTCTGCCAGTTTGCCACAGCGTTGAAAGGATCGAAGCGACGCGCAATCGCGTACTGTTCTTCCACCTTCTCGGCCTGGGCTAATTGACTGAGTAAAATGTTCCGGCCTACCTGGTACTGACGCAATTGCAGTTCCAGCATGTACAACCTGCGGCGAGATTCGGCGACCATGCCGTTATGGCGATCAAGCTGCTCACGAAAGCTTTCGATGGCCGACCGCTCGAGGTTGATTTTATAGAGCGCCGCCCGCGCCCCTAGTTCATCACCCGCCGTCGCGAACCGCTTAGCCTCGGTCTCTAGTGTCGCGACATGTTCTTCGCTCTGCCGCAGGTTATTGCGAATCGCCTGGTCGGCAACTTCAGCTTGCACCAGCGCGTCACGCACCGCTTTTACGTGACGTTCGTGTTGCAGCACGATTTGCGTGAGGATCTCTTCCGGATCCAATCGCTTGCGAAAGGCGACGCTCCACAGCCGTTTGACGCCGCGCCACAGCTTGCGCGGACCGACCGCCAGCGCCACGAGCGCCGCCAATAGGCCTCCCCACAGCAGGAGTCGCAGCAAGAAATACTCCACGAACAGCATAGAAGATCAGTCCAGAATGCTGCTATAGCCGCCATTCACGAACGACGGCGTTCGCGATCGACCGGCGACGCGTGTGTGACGTTTTAGCCGGCAACATGAAGACGCATGGACATAAAAAACTGCCCGCGGTCCGGCCGGCGTGGACCAGTCAAAGATAGGTCTTTGCATGGCAGATAGGAGTCAACGGTCCATTCTCACGATCCGAATCCAACGATTATGCGGATCGTCTTAGCTAACCTCTGATGCTTTGCAACAACGAGACGTCATGCGAACAGTTCACGGGTTCGCAGTGCCCGGCATTATAACCGGGCTACAGGACCCTCGCTGCCAATCGAGAGCGCACCCCCCCTGAATGCGAGTCCGACGGGGCACATGGCAGAAGCGGCCGATTTCTCGACTCACCGCGACGTTAATCTCGATTTGCGGTATCGAGATCGTGAGACAAACCGCAAGCTTACTGGCGGGACCGACGCCAGTAGCGCAGCAGCCGGAATGCTGGCCATCACACAGAAGCGACTGCCATCACAAAACCGGATCAAGAGGGAATTGGAAGCTGTCTCCGTTTCGCCGTCGGCGCCTGACGGAATTGCCAATAGGGCCGCATCTCGTTCGTTCGACGAGCCACGAGCCTCGATTTAATTGACGGAAATCTAAGACGTCGTGGCCTATTCCCAGCAAGATCGTCCGTGCTCGCAACTCGACAGCGGGACGTAGCGCCGACGCAGAAAAAACATAAATCGCTTAGCGAACGAATGCGCCCCCAGCGATCCCGGCAACCGCAATGTTCACCTGGCCGGGAATCGCTGATGTCATTCGTCAATGCCCTACCAGATTCTGTGTCCGCATTCGGTGCAATTGGCACGCGGCATATAGCCAGCGTAGGGAAAATAGCCGTGACCGAACGGGCCTCGGCCATAACCACCAAACAGGTAGTCCGCCACCCGACCTTTGCAACAATGCGTGGTGGCATGTGCATCTTGCACCATGCATGCCATTCCGACTACGACGACAGCGGCCATCAGTAAATGTCGCAACATATCTCAACTCCTTTTTCAATTGTTGAGTCGCCAGGTTTCCTGACGCTCAATTTGCGAACAACTTTCTTAGGTTTGGTTCGAGCGATGAAATACGTCCAATGTATTCGCCCTAGTTCATCTCCTGCCTTCCGCTGCTAATTGCCTGTACGTCAAACATTCTCGGCATTCGGCCAACTGCGCGATCAAGCATTTCGTTAGCACCTGAAGCGCCGCTACAATCGTTGCGACTGTCCGCAGTGGAACGCGGCTGAAGTTGTTCCTATCAAATTGCAATGCACCGCACACGTGGTTCTTCGCGGCTGCGTCGTCTTCAGTAAATTGGCAATTCGCCAAAGAGCCAACGCGATCCAGTGCCGGATTAGATCTAGAGCACGGCGCGCTGTACCCCTACAAAACTTGGCGTGTGGGCATGAAGACAAGCTGTAGAGAGCACGCCATCAATTCGCAATTTCTTGAGTAGAAATTAGGCCACGCCCTGTGGTACCGTACCGTACGTCGCAATGATGATCGTCGCGAAAGCACGATCTCAAGCGGCAGAACTGGGATATCAACCTCAAGGCCGGCACGATGCAAAGCAGTAGCAGCCGACGCATTTGCTTCGCCCTTTGATTTAAGAGATTTCCTGCGCCGTTCGACGTGCAGCGGCTCGTCTCGCATTTGTGATGCCCAGGAATGCAAAACATCTGCGGATGCGTTGGTAATTAGCTCCTGATTTTCCACGACCTGAAGTATCGAGCGCTACCACTGCGCGCATGACCGTCGCTTGACCGGCCAACTCGCCGGAATCCGATCCGTATGAGTTCCTGTCCTTCCGTTAACTCTTTTTGCGAGGTGTCCCATGATTGATCTTGGAGCCGCAGGTGCCGTACTGAACAGCAGCAGCCCAGGCGACATAGCAACAAACGATTCTGTTATTTCAGGCATTATTTCTAATATTGTCTCACAGATTACAGCTCACCCGTACCAGATCGACCCTGATTGCACCATTACGTGGAGTGGTGACCTGTACACTTCACAAACGATCGTCTTTCCACAGATCTCTTACAACGGCACCAACTCCGTCTATTTTGGCATCTCGGGTCAGCAAGCCACACGACTCATGTACACGGGGACCGGCTGGGCCATCCAGAACACCTACGGAACGGCTGCGCAGAGTTTGAATGACCTCTACTCCCGCCTCCTGATCGAGAATCTCACGATCCAGGCACCGTATGGCAACGGCCTTTACCAGAAGCTCGGCGGCAAGAGTTGCGTCTTCCGTTCGATCTTCATTGCTTTTTGCGGTCAGGGCACGACCGGCGGTTACGGTGCGCACTTCGAAGAGATGGATGGGTCTTTCTTCGATGACATTCAAACGAATGGCTGCTGGGTGGATGGCTTTACTTTGGTGAATTGTCACCAGGTCACTGCTAATCGCATCGAGTCGGCCAACAATGGTAACGACGGCATCGTCATTTCGAATTGCGCAGCCGTCACTGGAAACTTCGACGCCGAGGCCAATGGCCGGTACGGACTGAATGTGGACAGCGTCTCCCGCTCGACGCTGACCATTTGGCAGGAAGCCAACCGTATGCTGGAGACCAAGAATTCGGGGTCCGGTTTGCAAGGGGTGCTAGCTCGGAACCCGTCCTCACCGTCGGGAGCCATCTACCCGGTCGGCAACACTGGCGAAATCCTTCCTCAGGGGTCATTGACGAATTCGGCACGGAATGTGATCTCGGGACAGTATGGTCAAGACTCTAACACCGATTTCGACACCGACACGCTGTCGCGAGGAACTTGCAGCTTCCCGTCCGATTGGCGTTCGCAGAATCTGAGTTCCCCTTGGCAGAACGTTTGTCCCCTAGCTGGGCTCGTCGCAAAAGGTTGGACTTCGGGACAGATCGCGGTGACGATAAACAGCGGCGGTATCACCGGTAAGAATACGCTGGCTGTCCAGACGGGAGCTTTTGCTTCCGGCACGCCTGCCAATTATGGTTTCGAGATTCGCTGTCAGGACAACAACTACCCTGGTCAGTCTGGCGGCACTAGCTTTTATTGGAATGCTGGGGATTCGTTTGCCGTCGATATGACCATTACGGCCGACAGCGGTACGTACAGCTACCTGTGGAACGAGCGTCATACGAATCTCAACGACGTTCAAAGTGTTTTCGTCGCTCCGCTCTCGGGAGTTGGGCTAGATACAATTAATCAATATTGGTATCTGCCGGAGTCCGCCAACGCCGGCCCCGCTAAGTTTCGCATGATTGGCAACGCCACTGCGGCAGGTGGACCTAGCCAGCTCCGCTTCTTCATTCAACCCTTGCGATTCTTGGCATCGGGGCCCAGCCAGGTCCTTAACCTGACGATCTCCGACATCAACGTTTACTACCTGCCCGCGAATAACGCGTTCTAGCGCGTGCGGTGGTTCCAAAGTGCAGAACGGGATCAGAACATCGCCGCCGGATTAAAGCTCGACGTCGTGTTCGGCGAAAGTGAGCGTTCTGCGATGAAAGATAGTCGGCGGAAAGGATCTGATCGCCCGTTTCGTTGACGTGCTGCAACAAGAAAACCTCTGGGGTCGGCCCAAACCGGCCCCAGAGGTTTTTGTCGTGATCGCTGTTGGCAGCCACCGATTTCTTCGGCGCTGACCCCTACAATAACTCTTCGGAAGTCCTTGCAGAGAAAGTAGTGCGGGAAACAGGACTTGAACCTGCACGGTGTTGCCACCACTAGGCCCTCAACCTATATCCGGGCACTTTGCAGTCGCATTGCGATCGCGTGGGATTGGCGAAAAAAGGCCTCAAAACTCGGACAAAAACGACGACTTCGCCGTGCGCGGCATTGTAGCCGCATGTCGGCGGCATGGCCAATCCTGTTACCAAATTGTTACCAAATCTCAGAAATCGTGAATCGGACCACTTATCCGTTTCCGGCGGTGAGTTAGTCGGATCGCGGCGGCATATGGGGAACGTACTGGCCAGCAGGCATTCGTTCCATCTACGCCTAATTACCGCCAACGACAATCATTGATTTCTCGCCGATGTCAGTGATGCCCGCTCGCGGCGGTAGACCGAATTGAGTATGGCTACGGTCGCCAGGCAAAGCCCCGCAACGCCAGCGATGACAATAGCTGGCGGCTCCGGCACAGGTATCGACACAGTAATCGAGACAGTGTCGGTTTCAAATTCTGGCGCGCTCCAGGGGCCGAAGAACGGCAAATAGATCTCAATTACTCCCAAGGCCGGTCCTGGATTGCTGGTATTGCCGAAGAATCCATCGTGACTATAGGTCCCCGGTCCCGATGGTCCGAGGAGGCCGGACGAGTTGTAGTCGGCGATTGCGATTGTGGGAAGTCCGCCAACAGTAGGTATGTTGTTGTGTTGAACTGGATTGGATGATTGCCAGTCAATGGTCGCGTGATAACTGGAAAGCTGCGCATCTATCACGATCGGGACGCCCAAATGGACTATTGCGTCGCTATCGTCGCCGCCACCTGGCGAGGACACGTCGAGCGTCACGACGATGGTAATGCTGTTCGGGGTTGCTGAGATGCTGTACGACGCGTCTGCATGACTGGTCGAGCCATCTGGAAACGTGAACGAGGAGGCAAACGAGTCCATAAGGGGATTATTGCCAAGGTCAGGCGTCGCGTACCCGCCTCCGGACGTAGCAACGGCCATGTAGTTGAGAACGCCGGAATTCCCCGACGGCTGCCCAACGATCAGCGGCTCGATTGTGGCCGCATGTCCAAGGCGTGCTCCGATTGCAACAAGTGCGGAAAATAACGCGAATCGAATCATGGCAATATTCCTGGGTTGTCGTGCATGAGATACTGAGTCAGTCGATTGCGCTGCGAAATGCCTCGGGTTACAACGAACGCCGCCGCAACCAAAGAAATAGTCCCAGTCCGGCAACCACGGTCAGAGCGAATGTCGAAGGCTCGGGCACCGTGGAGGCCGTGATTACCCGCACTTCGTCGGTGTTCTTGATATTGTGAAAATCGAGTGCGATCGTATGCAAATCGGTGCTGAATGTGATGCTGTCGGAGCCGTTGCCGTCGTGAAGCTCTAATCCCCGTGCCGCATCGCCAAAGGGATAGATCGTGGTGGTTAAGCCAGGGTAGGCGTCAGTGCCATCAAGCGATTGCGCAAGCACAATGATGCCGAGAATATCGTCACTGAACGCAATCGATCCGGTAATGTGAACCGGGTCGCCCGGAGTGCCTGCATCGTCGAAGTGCAAAAGATAGCTGTCGACCAGCGTACCAGCGGCGATTGAACCGATACTTAGATTCGGTACACCTCCGGCGGGCGACGTACCAGGCACGGTAATGTCGACGGCCAGGTCATGGGCGAGCGTGAGATGTTGTTGCTCCGCGAACACACGGATTCGCTTGTCGCTCTCAAGGTTTCCGGGCGTCACGTTCGCAGGAGCGGGTATGACAACAATTGTCGAACTGTAATTCAGGATTGAAGCTTTGGTCGACATGCTGAATCCGACAATCATCGAGAAGGCAATACTCAGAAGAACTCGTGGATACATCGTGGTCTCCGGTTGATGGCGCAGATTGAGAACGCAAAACGCTTCTTCGACGCTGAAGCACCGAGGGACACCGGTACGGTGACCCGAGGGGCGAGAAGATCGTCAAGCCACCTGGCTTGACGACGCGGCCGATTTAGATGCTAGCCATTAGCTTCGGTTGGTTTAGCGTTCAGTGAATGTGCCATTGGACGTTAAGCGTCCTTGACTTCGACCGTTTGGCGGAATTTCGAGAACATCTGGTACACAATCCCAATCCGATCTCGCGCGGAAAGCCGAGCCTTCGCTCTGTCGAGTTGCGTACGATAGGTCGACTCGCTGATCTTGAGTGCTGCAACGATCTCGTTTCGGTCCCAGCTTTGCATTACCAGCCCAACAATTTGCGCCTGCCGAGGGGATAGTCCGCAGAACCGTATCAGGTCCTGCCATTCCTTCGAGGTGAAGATTGGGGGCGGCAATGCGGCACTGCAGGCGGTCCTTCTGTCGGTGGTCGCCAATCCCGCTCCTCTGTCCGAAGTGAGACTCTTGGTGACCTTTCATACTGACCACATAGGCACCGTTACTCAGGAAACAGCATCAGTACCAATGAGCGGAGAATAGTTCATCGCTGAGCGGGCGACGAGTCGCTGTTTAGGTGTCGCCCGCAAGCGCGTCGCTCATTAGGTGTCGCCCTATTTGGCGACAGTGCTAATCGCGTCCGTGGATTTGGCGAAATACTTCGAAGACGCGATAGCTTATCGCCATCTTGTCGCTGGCTCCGAGTCGTGCCCTGGCCCTGTCGTATTGTGTCCGAAAGGTTGACGGCTTGATTTTTAAAATTCGCTGTATTGAGCTGCGGGTCTGGCTTTGCATGAGGTAGCCGACGATTTCGGCCTGCCGCTTGGAGAGCTTCAGGACGTGTACGACCTGTCGCCATTCGTTGAAGCTGAACAGCGGGGGCCGCGATGCGTCGTCTGGATCGGTGATCGTATATTGAGTATCCATTGGACTGGCTGCCGAAAGTACGAGTGAAGTCCTGCCGCAATGAAGGCCGAGAACCGGTCAGGTCTGACCGGCTCCCTGGAGCCCGTGCAAGAAATCAACCGCTTTGCTGGCGTGTGATGCAGCCGAGAAGATCGCCCGCCTGTCGTCTTTGAGTACCTTGAGCCAACTGTCGATGTAGCTGGCGTGATCGTCGCGAACTTCCGGCGTGATCTGCAAATCCGCACAGAGAAAGGCCGCTCCCAGCTCCGCCACCAACTCCTCGACGGCGTAACCCTCGTCACCAAATCGCTTACGGCCGAGATCGCGGTTGAGCCGTGATGGGTGCCGTGTCCAGTGCGTGATCTCATGGGCCAACGTCGCCGCGTGCGACTCGGCATCGCGGAACGTTTCCAACGGCGGCATCCGCACATAGTCGGCATCTATGGCGTAATAGGCCCGATTACCGCCATAACGAATATCTGCCTTGGTATTGCCAAAAAACCGCTCGGCCTGCTCGATGCGTTCGAACTTCTCTTTAGGTTGCTTGGCCAAAACGTAGAAACGTTCTGGCAAGCCCTCGATTTGCTCGGCGTTGAAGACCGTGTACTGCTTGAGGAACGGTATCTCCTGCTCGATCTCGGCCCCGTCGTCGTTGGTGTCGGTCTTCTTGAACGTACTGGCATAGACCACGGGCAATCCGTGCTCGCCTTTCTTCACGAACCCGCCCAGTTCCTTGGCCTGCTGGAAGGTCAGAAAGAAGGGACAGGCAAAACCGCGTAATTCACTTTCCATCCACAGCGTGATGACATTGATGCCCTTATAGGCCTCTCCGTTATGCCGCAGCGGTCGCGTAATTCGTCCGGCGGCATACTCCGTCTTCCACGGTTGCATCCAGGGCCGCACACCTCGCTCAAGCTGTTCGACGATCGTGGAGGTAACGCGGCTGTACACATCGGTGCGTTTGGTGTTGGCAGTGCTCATGGTCTGGTACTCCCTCTGAGATTGAAAAAAACCCGGTGCATCAAAAGCACATGCTTTTGGGCAACGGGGGCGAAGCGCCCAAAACTCAGGGGGAGGGCAGTCAAGGACGACCGCCGTTGGGAGGCGCCCGCCTGCACGAAGCGCGAGCGGAGGAAGGTGGGAAGGAGACCCGAGGCGGTCGCGTGGTCCCGATCCTTGACGGCCCGGGGGATGTGCCCCCTAGCTCGGTAGCACGAGAAGCAGGTCTTCAGCCACCGTCAGGTGACCGCCTGAGGCCGCAGGCCGTCGCACCAGTCGGGCGAAAGGGGCCAAGGCGTCCGATCTGGACCGGAGCGAAGCGCAGCCCGCGAGCGCGCGGTCGCCGCAGGCGAGGTGCCCTCGAAGAATTTCCTGAAAATTAGGCAGTACCCTACGCGCACGAAAAAAGCCGCCTGGGAGCGTGACGGCGTTCCAGACGGCTCAAGCTGTGGGCACATGCGCACAGCCGTGGCGATTGTAATCCGCCGACAATAGGCCGGCAATCAGACGAAGGTATTTCGACGTTAAGGCATAGTAGCCGCCAGGGAAGCCCCTACACTTCCCCAGCGACCAGGCTGGCGGAGCCGCTAAACTCCCGAGCCGACTGGAAGTTTATAAGCGCCGTCGTAACTATGCCAAGCGGATAAGCGATCCGTAATGACAATTCACTACAAATGCTCGCGCTCTGAATGCTCAGAGCAAACGCGACAAGGCGTCCATCGCCGTTTGAGCATTTTCCAGTCCGAACCTATCGACGAGCTTCTTCACTTCAATTAGCGTATCCATGCTGATCTCATCCTTGGCGCGTTTGCGCCCGCCCGTCGATCCGCCAAGTGCTGCCTTTTCATTGCTTACTTGCGATGGCGTGACTTTGATCCGCTTGGCGGCCAAGGCGGCGATTACTTCCCGGGGTCGTGCGCCTGCCCCAAGTTGCTCGATTGTCTTGCGGATCTGCGCGGCCTTGTTGACGCGTTGTTTAGCCATAATTGCTCGCCTTAAGGTACGGGGGCTCCGTGAGTTCGAGAGTGGACGGGCAAATACCGGCAAATACGCGGAAACCAGTTGTTATCGCGGGTCTGAACTGTCATTGGTCAGTTGCGGCGAAGACGCCGAGAGATCTAGGAGTCGGCTTGGATGTGATTACTTTCCACTACCCACCGCTACCGGCATATAGTCACATACCATTCGTCATTCTTAGCGACAGTTGCGAGAAAGCGGCAAGCCCGGTATAACGTCGCGTTCTTACCTAGTCTACTATTTTCTTTGCTTCTATGGAGTTGGTAGGGGGTTGCTGAGAAATAACTCTTGTATTCAGCGACGGTCTACCGTCCAGAATTCCAAATACATCGTCATTCGCACCACCTTCGGAGACGGCATCGTGCGTGTTAAGACATCGGGCTGGTTTCGGCGATTTGAAGCGGTAGGCTTTCTTATGCGACGTTCAAAACGATGCTCAAAAAGGCGAAGGCATCAGTTCGAGGAGTTGGAGAGTCGGCGAGTATTTGATGCTTCGCCAGAGTTGACTTTGTCGGCGCAGCTCGACTATCCCAACAGCAGAGTTCTCTTCACAATATCTACATCTACGTCGTCGACAGAATACACAACCGTAGATTATATGACGGTCGACGGCACGGCGCACTCATCTCCTTTTGGCGATTATCATGCCATAACAAATGATAATGGTGCGAGTGTTGCCAACGCTCTGGTATCTAATGCTAGTCCCTTTAGAAGCGCTGTTGCTATAGAACAGTGGGGCCAAGGCAGTTTTACCATAGAAGCATGGTTAGATGCCGATCCAAGCATAACAGCGGCCACTACCATTACGTTTGTTCAAGGCCCGATTGTGATTCTGAACGGCGAGACCGACGATCCTCGGTTTAACACGAACCTCGACACCCAATGGACTAATAATGGCCCGATCCCAATTGCGGCACCCAACGCGACGTTAACAGATGGCGTATCAACACTGACGTCATTAACTGCGACGATTTCGAATCTGAATGGCCCAACGCCCCATCCGTCAAGCGGTGATGTTCTCGACTGCGACACGACCGGCACACAAATCTCAAAAGTATATGCGAATGGTGTCCTTACATTGTCAGGCGTAGACAGCGTCGAGGATTATCAGAAAGTACTGCGTACGATTACGTACGACAATAACGCGGACGCGCCGAACAATGGTGACCCACCGCTCGATCAGAATAGTCCGGGGGAAGTTCTGATTTTCGTTCAAGCAAATGATGAGTTCCGAGCGGGCGTTGCGTCGTCATATATCTTACTTCCACCAGTGCTCTCAATTGTCGATAACGAAGCGACAAAGCCAGCGGCTGAAGATTCCACGATTCCGATGCAGTTCACGGTAACGCTCGACGAAACAAGTACCTCACCGGTCACAGTACACTACGAGACCGAGGATGGCACAGCCGAGTCTGGCGTCGACTACAAAGAAAAGAGCGGCGATCTGACAATTCCCGCCGGCGAGGATTCGGGCACGATCACAATAAGCATCCTCGCCAGCTCCAGTGACGATCAAGAGCCGGACAAGACATTTACGATCAAATTATCCGAACCTTCAAATGCCATTCTCAAGGACGACGAAGCCACCGGCACCATCCACACCTCCGACACGGACTCCGACGACGACCCCAATAATGACGAAGGCGATAACTGCGGGTGTGGGGTTGATTCGTCGGATATGACGGCCGAGGCGGATAGCGATCTCGACGCCACGGCGGCGACCGGCTCGTTGTCGCTCGATCAGCCGCTCGTCGCTGGTTCGCTCTCGGGCGCGGCAACGGCCGTTTATCAGTCAGACGATAACCCGCATCCGATCGTCGCGCTCAGCGAGGCCGTTCCGACCGCAGCAGCCGGAACAGTGGCCTACTCGGCCGATGCCACGCTCACCTTCGGCGGCATTACGCTCCCCACGCAGTATTACGCCAGCAGCGCCGGCCTGGCGCAGGGCTCGTACATCAAGCTCGCCCAAGAGTTCGACGCCGCGGCGCTCAGCACCGGCACCTACCTGTGGTCGATGACGGTCAACTACCACTTCAACGCGTCCGGCGGCGGCTCGGCGCAGACAGTCACCGAAGCTTACTCGGGCCAGCAGGCGATCATCAACCACATCGCCAGCCCCTACGGCAACCGCTGGTGGATCAGCAGCCTCGATCAGTTGATTCCTCAGGCGGGCAGCTCAACACAGCCGGCCGGGATCACCTACGTCAGCGGTGACGGACAGGCGGCCTTTTATCCGTACGATTCGTCGTGGGGAGGCTACGATACGCCGCACGGCTACTACACGAACCTGATGAAGAATACCGATGGTTCGTTCACGCTCACCGATCCGCAAGGAAACAAGAAGTATTTCACGGCGGCCGGGCAGTTGACCGGTACTAGCCAGCCCGACGGCAACGATACGAAGTACGCGTACAACGGCAACGGCAGCCTGAGCGGGATCACGGACAACTACGGCCATACGGTATCGTTCGGCTACACCAGTGGCCTGCTCAGTTCCGTGACCGACGCTGCGAATAATGTGACCAGCGTGCATATCGATAGTGCCACGAACACGCTCACGCAGGTCACCACTCCGCCGCCGCAGTCAGGCGGCTCGGCCATCGTCAGCACTATGTCTTACGATCCGACAAGCAAGCTCATCGGCTCGTTGACCCAGGTAACCGCCGGCATCAGCACCCAGACGAATTATGGATTTGATTCTTCGACGAACCGACTGAGCTACATCCAGCACGCCGACGACAACACCAAAGAGCAGATCATGCCGGGAGTAGTTTCGGGCTTGTTAGCCCCCGGCACGGGCACTTCCTCGGCCAATGCGGCGGCCTTCGTCACCAACACCAACCGTACGGCCACAATCACCGACGAGCTGGGTCATACGAGCACCGAAATCTTCAATGCGCATGGCTTGGTGCTCAGCGAGACCGATTTCAACGGCAATACGACATCCTACACCCGGGACTTCAACGGGCGGATTCTCACCAAGACCACTACGGCGCCCAACAACGACCAGGGGCTCACCACGCTCGTTACCACGTACACCTACGATGACAAAGGCAACGTGATCGAGGTGCAGTACCCAGACGGCAGTACCGAGCACTGGGATTACGACCCGGTCTTAAACGTGCCGACCACGCATATCGATCAGCTGGGACACGAAACCGATTACACGATCGCCCCGATCACGGGTTTGGTGCTTACGGTTCACGAAATCGGTACGGGCACGAACGATCGTACGACGATCTACACGTACACACCGGCACCGACCTCGCCAGGCCAACTGCCGGGCGGTTTGATGCTCACTGAGACCGATCCGCTGGGAATTCTGACCACTTATTCGTACTACTCAAATGCAGCTCAGCCTGGGAAATTCGGCCAGGTCGAGACCATCAACTACGCGGTGGGCACCGCGGACCATGCCAGCGTCAGTTACGACTACGATGCCGCCGGCAACATGACGACGTCGACCGATGAGTTGGGCCGCGTCACGACCTACCAATACGATGCCCAGAACCAATTGATCCATACGGCGCTTCCGAATCCAGGTTTCTCGCAGGCGACGGCCTCGGCCAGCACCACCTACGATGGCAGTGGGCGGGTGCTGACACAGACCGATGCGCTCAATAACACCACGCAATACGTCTACGACGCGCGCGGCAATCTTTGGAAGACGATCGAAACCGATCCCAACGGCGGCACGCTGCAGACAACTTACACGTACGATTCAAGTGGCAATCTGAAGACGGTGACCGACCCGCTGGGGCGCGTCACCAAGTACGACTACGATCCGATGGGCAATTTGCTGGACGTCATCGCGCCCGACCCCAACGGCAACCCGAGCGTTAACGGCCCCGAGACGAGCTATACGTACGACGCGGCCGGCAATCGCAAAACGATGACCGACCCGAACGGCGGGCTGACGACATACTACTACGATGCCATGAATCGCCTGGTGAAAGAGGTCGATCCCAATCCGTTGACTGGCCTGGACGATACTGGCTCGCAGGTTACGACGTATACGTACGATGCGGCTGGCAATATGACCAGCATGACGAACGCCGAGGGGCAGACGACTTACCAATACGACACCGAAGGGCAGCTCGTCCGCACGATCATGCCCAATCCCGTCAATGGTTTAGGGCCGATAGGAGGGCTCAACGGTACGCCGGCGACAGGCACTCCCTATACGGCCTACACGTACGACAACGACGGCAATGTCTCGACCACGACCGATGCGATGGGGAACACGACCACCTACGAATACGACTACCGCAATCGGCTGACCTGGACGATCGAGCCTGATCCGGGGACGGGCCTCGGCGGAAACGATAGCTCGGATAATCCCAAGACCGAGAATATCTACGATGCCGCCGGGCAGTTGATTCAATCGGTCGATCAACTCGGCCAGATCACCACGTATCAATACGATGGTCTGGGGCGGGTGCATGAAGAAATCATGCCCAACACGGGCGATGGCAGTGGTCCGGTTGACGCCGAAGGAAATCGCTCTCCCTACGCTGATCCGACCATCGGCTATCCGTATACCGTCTACACCTATGACGCCGCCGGCGATGAGCTGACCCAGACCGACTCGCTGGGGAACACCACCTCGTACCAGTACGACACGCTGGGCCGGCTCACCAAGGAAACGCAACCGATTCCCACCGACGACGGCACCGACGCCGATCGGCCCGTGACGCAATATGTTTACGACAAAGACAGCGAGCGGATTGAAACCATCGATCCACTGGGACACGTCACCACCGACCAATACGACGGTGACGGCCGGCTAAGCCGTGAGATCGCGCCGAATCCCACGACGGGTCTTGGCCCTTCGGCCGGCCCGAGTGGCTCGCCCGACGCGGGCACGGCCTATACCGCCTACACCTACGACGCCAACGGCAACCTGAAGACGCAGGCCGACGCCCTCGGCGATACGACGACCTACGTCTACGACCATCTGAACCGGCAGACGAGTGTCGAAGACCCGGACCACAACGTCACGAACTACACGTACTATGCGTGGGGTCAACAGAAGACGATCACCGATCCGGACCTGAACACAACTACCTACACCTACGACCACGACGGCCGCACGCTTACGGATACGAATCAGCTCAGCAACGCTCGCTCGTATACTTACGACGCCGACGGCAATGTGAAGTCGGAGATCGATCGCGACGGCCGCACGACGACCTACCAATACGACCGCCTGAACCGCGAGATCGCCGAGGACTGGTACGCTGCCGGTTCGAGCACGGCCTACTACACCATCGGCTACTTGTATCGCGACGACGGGGCGATGTTGAGCGCCACAGCGATGACCGTGGGAAGCGCCACGGCGGACGCCAACTACGACTACGAATATGACGGCGACGACCACCTGGTCCAAACCACATCTAACCTGGCAGGGCTCACCGGCGGGGTCCAGATCGGTCAATTCTACGACGACAACGGCAATCTGGTCTCGCTGCAAGGGGCCAGCATCAACGGCGTCTTGGATTTCTTCAACGATTACTCGTATGACCACCTGAACCGGCTGACGCAGATTTATCAGTTCGGCTTGGCCGGTCTGTTTGGCCTGCCCGGGAATACGGTGGCGAACAAAGCAGTCAACATCGGCTACAACGGGCTGGGCCAGATCGATGAGATCGACCGTTATAGTGATGCGTTTTCGACCTCGGTGGCCAATAGCACCTACACGTACAATGGCGCCGACCAACTGACGGGCTTGCTCGATACAGGTCCCACCGGCGCGACGATCGAGAACTACGGCTGGCACTTCAATGCCGCCAATCAAATCTCGCAGTTCGTCAATGCCAAGCACGGCAACGAAAGCCTGACATATTCGTACGACGCGGCTGGGCAGCTTGTGAACGCCAATTCCAGCGGCATCGCGGCCGTCGGTTACGACTACGACCAGAACGGCAATCGTACTGACACCACCAGCCAGGTGATCTTCGGCGGCACCACGACCACCGCCTACACGACGATCACCAACAACGAGGTCACGAACGACGGCAAGTATGCCTACTCGTACGACGCAGAAGGGAATACGACGCAACGAACCGCGTTGGATGCGAGTGGCAATCCCACCGGCGAGACATTCGTCTTGAGTTGGGACAATCGGAATCGATTGACGAGCGTCACCGATTACGCCTCAGCGGCCGATGCGTCTTCGCACGCCACGCCACAGTGGACGGTCACCTACACGTACGACATGTTCAACAACATTGTCGGCCGGGAGGTCGTTTCCCATGTTGTGACCGTGTCGAGTAGCTCGCAGCACTACATCTACGACAACGGCCAAATTGTATTGCAGCTTGCCGACAACGGTGCCGTCGATGACCGTTATCTCTGGGCGCCCGCCGTGGATTTGCTACTCGCGCAGGAAGATGCCAATAATGACGTCGATTGGGCGCTGGATGACAATCTGAATAGCGTTCGCGATTGGATCAATAACACCGGCGCCGTTGTGGCGCACAACGCCTACGATGCGTTTGGCGATCTGGAAGCTGGCCTGAGCACTGGAACACTTAACGCGCCATTTGGCTTCACGGGGGTGTTCCGCGATGATCTGACGGGCTTTCAGAATAATCGCGACAGATGGTACGATCCCGAAACAGCGCGGTGGCTAAGTCAAGATCCGGCAGGGTTTGTGGCAGGCGATTCAAACCTGTACCGATACGTCGAGAACGGACCGACGAATGCAATTGACCCATTCGGACTGGAGCCGATTGGGTACGCATCGGGAGGAAACGGACTTGGGACATTGCTGGCGTTGCTAGCCCAGAACAATCCGCTTGCGAGAGCACTGCTGACGCATTACGTAATGGCTACTGGAGGGCCGTACGTGCTTTCCGAGGCCGAGGCCATATCAGTGCGGCCAGATCCGCTCGATGTGCGAGATATTCCAAAATTCTATGAGTTACTTCACCAGTTAGAGGCAAAAGCAAAAGAGCAAGGAAGCCAGGCATCAGGTCTCCTTGAAGGCGATGTATCGGCTCAATCGCAATCAACGGGAACGCTAGGAAATTTTACGGTGCATTTTGTCGGAACTCTTACAACCGACTGCCAAGTTCCACCGCGTTGGACGTTTGATGGAACTATAACGTTTAAAGATACGTACGATTTTGACCCGAAGCCCTTTGGCGAGGAGATTTCGGGCCGTCCTTGGTATGCAGAACTAAAAGTCATTTATGGATATTATCTAATTAGTGGTAAGCCTTTCGAGGTGAGCAGCGTCGATCTGAAAGCAAGACAGATTTGGACTCAAAGCACTGTTCGATGGGCCGGCGCGCAATCGCCGGGTGATGAATAGATGGTCAGTGAACTCGGTATCGCACGAAACGCGAATGAACGGGCGTCGATGCGGCAGACTTTCTGGCGGCGCCGTGCGATAGTCGCCCTCTGCGTATTAGCTGCGGTAATCGCTTCTGTTGCGGCATTGACTCGCTATTTTCGTCAGGGAAACTGGGAATTCGTCCAGCTCGCGACGAATATCCACGTTCCGTGCGCAGTCTCGGAGCTTCAAATTATTGAAGACCCTTCCTTTATTCATCCTGCTTGGATCTTTGTTCGTTGCCACGTACCGAGTGATCGTGTGAAGGAGATCGCGACGCTAAATGATTTAGAGGCTACAGATAGAACTGAATTGCGTCGCAAGAGAGACGCGATACCGAAGGAATTACTCGTCGTCTCTGGGAACACCGACCGTTTTTACAAATCGGGCAAAACAAAACACGGCTTGCCATTTGAGGTGCTGCTTGATGGTAATGGAGAACTTGCGATATTCGTAGCAACCCCAGATTAACAGGCACTTGCCGGATAACCTCGATACCAATCCTGTAGGAGCGGAGATCGAAAAGTACGGTTGACATGTTTAGCAACATGATGGGACGACAGGTGGTCTCGCGTGACTCGAGCGGCGAAGGCGGCTAGCCGTCCTACATTCTCTATGTCAACAGCAAGCGTTCGGTTACGTCGATGCGCCGCGATTCTCGCGATCGCAGTTATTCTGCTTTTAGTCGTGTGGCGATGCGTACAAACGGAACCGATTTCATTTCTACAGGATTCGACAGGGGTGCAAATCTCTTGCGATGTGTCCGAAGTCACAAGCATAGAAGATCCATCATTCATCCGCGCAGCGTGGATGTTCGTACGATTTAAAATTCCGCGAGAATGCGTCAAAGACTTTATTCTGCAGAACAAGTTTCAGTATTCAGACAGAACCAGCTTAAACAGTTATAAAGATGCTATTGCACCCGATATGCAGGTATTGCCACCTACGGATAGACGATTCTACCTGAAAGGGCGGACGAAGTTTCAAGCACCTTTTGAGATCCTCGTAGATGAAACAGGGCAAGTCATCGCGGTCGTTGCGACGCCAGATTGATGTTTTAATTCTCGATAATCGGCGTTGAACGTCGAGCATGACGCTGCGCATTGCGCTGAATAGTAATGGCCATCCCACGGGCGAGACGCTTGTTTTGACGTGGGACAATCGCAACAGGCTGGTAACCGCGACTGACTACTCGGACAGTACTAAGACGACCGTGAAGTGGATCGAAACCAACAAGTACGACATGTTCAACAATCTGGTTGGACAACAGGTTGTCTCGTTCACCGCCGGCGTGGCCAATTCGTCGCAGCACTTCATTTACGATAATGGGCAGATAGTCTTGGATCTGGCCGATGACGGTGCTGTGCAGGATCGTTATTTATGGGCTCCGGCAGTCGATTTATTGTTGGCGCAAGAGGATGCCAGCAACAATGTTCTCTGGGCGTTGGATGACAACCTGAACAGCATCCGTGACTGGATAGACAATTCAGGCGCAGTCGTCGCGCACAATGCTTTTGATGCCTTCGGCGATTTGGAAGCGAGTCTCAGTTCTGGGACCGTCAACGCCGTTTTTGGCTTCACGGGCGTATTTCGCGATTCGCTGACAGGGTTCCAGTACAATCAATACGGCGACAGTCGCGGCCGTTGGTACGATCCCGAAACCGGCAGGTTCTTGAGCCAGGACCCGACAGGTTTCGCTGCCGGCGACGCGAACTTGTATCGTTATGTTGACAATAGTCCAACGAACTTCGTCGATCCGACGGGGCAGACAGTCTGGTCGGCACCGCAAAGCTATAGATTCGATCAGGTCAACGCTCGCATCCAAGAGCTTCAGCAGCAGGGAACGCCTATAACCTTCAGCATTGACGAGAATACGAAGATTACATTGCAAATTCCGTCCAATTCGGTAGCGTCGGAGTTGGCGGAGTTACAAGCGGAGCGAGCCGACCTCCAAGCGGCGATTCAACAGGCTGCTCAAGGCCTGAAAAATGGTGCATTTGGACTTGCATGCCCAATATCGCCGTTGACGGCCTTTGGGCACGGGGCGCGACATCTAGCTGGCACGGGCTTATCGCAGAGCGCCGTTGAGGGCGCTATTAACGCGCAAATAAAAGCTGCGGCGGCGGCCGGATCGAAGTTCAACGGCGGGTTCTGGGGACGCGCCGTCGTTGATGGCAGTACGATTGAATACCGCGCTTTTACGCTCCCCAACGGGACAATCAATATCGGCACCTACTATATTCCGTAGGCATTTAGCGAAAACAGAACCGGACGTCTACATGGAACATCGCGCATTAC
This sequence comes from Pirellulales bacterium, assembly GCA_036499395.1. Classification (NCBI taxonomy): domain Bacteria; kingdom Pseudomonadati; phylum Planctomycetota; class Planctomycetia; order Pirellulales; species Pirellulales bacterium. The sequence continues at coordinate 8,736 of DASYDW010000066.1, read as the reverse complement.
GGCCAAATGAATCTACTCTAATACGGCGCATCCTTAGTGCGACGAGCGCCAGTGCACTCCTGACGCAAATTGACGAGGCTTCCGTATATGAATGCGACGCCAACGGTAGCTTAAGGTTTTTGCACCCATCCGTTGATTCTGTGCAACGTAAGTTTCCGACGGAAGCTGAAGTATTGGACATTGATGGCATGTCGATCCATGCCCTGCTATTTCTAGCCGGAGAATGGCTCGATGAAATCCAATTCTATAAGGACGACTCGTCTGAAATCGTTCGGTTTCCTGAGTCGGACCAATGGGACATTATTACGCTCGGATGATCCGAGGAAGCATCAGATGCTCTCATGAGACAGGGCGGCAATTGAGACATGAACGGCACGACAATATTATTCTGTGAGCAACTAGCTGCGGAGTTTCATGGAGTTGCCCGTCTATTGAAGGAACGTCAGGCCGACAATGGCGAACTACTCCCGCACGTGTTTTTCGGGGATCTAACGAGATACATACTGGCAGGCGGCCAAGACAAGGCTGCAGTAGTTCAGTGCCTTGAAAATGCGATGTCCAGCGGAGCCTCTGAAATTGACGACCTAATATGCGTATCTTTCGTCGAGAATATTGAAACTCACTACGACCTCGAACAAGCATTGACAGGAGTAGTCGGAAACAAGATTCGCGAAGAATGGGCTCGACAGCACCTGTCGTAGGGGCTCTCAGTGCTGGAAGCATTCTTAAGGTTCGAGCACCCCTGAGGGGAGACCTCCGCAGCCTGTATAGGAGTGCAACAACGATGTCTCAACTTTCCAAGCAACTTTCGACTTTGCTTGAAGAAGTCATCTCGAAGTATCATCCGGAGCTTCTTGATGCAGTCGATACATCACCGACGATAGCACTTAATTGGACTCAGCGAGACAAATTGCGTAGCTCGTGTGCTAGTGAGCTGTGCGAGACAGGTCTGCAGGACGACGACGAACCGAACGAACGGGGTCTTCAACTAGAAGAGCTAATCGACTGGTTGGGTCGCGATATGACGACGTAAGACTGAAATCTCTCGGTAAATCGAACGGCAGCGAAGCAATAGCGGCATTGCGGAAACTGTCTATGCTACGTCCAGAACGGCCTGTGCATACTCGTACGATGCCGAAGGGAATATGACGCAGCGCACCGTGCTGGACGCGAGCGGCAATCCTACGGGCGAGACACTGTTATTGACGTGGGATAATCGCAATCGGTTGGCGAGCGTCACTGACTATACGAGCAGTGCGAAGACGACCGAGAACTGGGAGATCCACTATACGTACGACATGTTCAACAACATGGTCGGACGCCAGGTAATCTCGCATGAGACCGGCGTTGCCAGTTGTTCATCGCACTACATCTACGACAATGGCCAGATCGTCTTGAGCCTGGCCGACAATGGTGCCGTGCAGGACCGGTACTTATGGGCACCAGCGGTCGATTTGTTGCTCGCTCAGGAAGATGCCAGCAATAACGTCGATTGGGCTCTGGACGACGACTTGAACAGCGTCCGCGATTGGATTAGCAACACAGGGACGGTCGTTCAGCACAAGTCGTACGATGCATTCGGCAATGCGATCTCAAATACAGGCACGCTCGACGCTGATTTTGGCTGGACGGGGCGCTTCGATGATCCTCTGACGAAGCTGCAATACAACACGAATCGGTGGTATGATCCAGGGATCGGACGATTCATAAGCCAGGACCCTATTGGCTTCCAGGGCGATCCGTCGAATTTGTATCGGTATACTGGGAACAGGCCGACGAATGCAACTGATCCGACGGGGCTTGTTCCGCCTGTTGTTACGAACATCCTACTTGCTTCTGACAGGACCGCCCCCGCCAATAATCAAGGTGGGGGATTGCTTGGCAGACTGAATGATATTGAGGCAGAGCAAGAGAAATACGCATATTTCGATGCTTTTCATCTCGGAGCATACTTCGCCAACCTGCGACAGGCTTCATCGGGGATTAATGTTATCCAGAACGCTTGGTCAATACTGACAGGCGGCAACGCAGCTCAATACAACTTCACGTTTGACCTTCTAGCCCTATCCGGATCGGTCAACTCAATTCCGGAAGGCACGTTCATGCACGAACTGACTCATGTACTCGACGATAAAGAAGATTGGTTTCTTGATGAAACATATTCTCATAGAGGCCAGTCGGTATGGCGGCAGGCTGAAGGGCTCGGATACGCTGCGGAGCAGATATTCAACAATATTTACCAGCTACAGAAATTTGAAAACGACTTGAAGAATCGCCGTTTTCAGTCGAACGCTGCCTTGAATGAGGCATGGCAATCCGCATGGAGCCTTCTTGGAAGCTATCCGAATACCGACGTATACGTAAATAAAGTGAACCTTGGACCTGTCACAGATGAGGACATCGAACGCTTTTCTAGCTATACGGGAGTGACCGTGTCGCAGGAAGCCGTATTCAAGATTTACAGTGACATGGTACAGAAATACTACCCATGCTTTGAGCTAGAGAGTGCGCAAACCAAGCCGGCTCTTAGATAACATGCCCTCTATTCGTCTCGTGATCATACTTTGTATAGCAAGCGGCGCGCTTGGCTGTGCGCGCGAGCCAAGGAGGCAGAACAAGGGCACTCGCGATATGCTGCACCGCCTTGCTGGTGAGACTGAAAGGGTAAAAATCCTTGAGGACCGACTACCAGCCGGCGGTCTTCAAGGGCTTTTGGACTACTTACGAGCAGATGGAGCCTTTGATCGAGAATGCTTGATTTCCTGGCCCGGGATTGCGGAGGGGAAGGACGCATGGGGCCAATCCGTTATTCTCGACGTGCGCAAGGACGGGGAGATTCATTTCAGAAGCATTGGCCCAAATGGGATCGACGAAAAAGGAAAAGGCGACGACATCGACGTGCAGGTGCCACCTCGTCGTTCCAAAGCAACGAAGAAAGGAAATGCTTTCACCGAACGTCGGCTGCCATTCGAGTTGTCATGGTTGGACAGACGGTGGACGTATGTCCCACTGGGGCACCGGGAATACCGTGGGGTCAACACGAAGAATAGTTAAAGGAGAACCGCCCAAATGATCTGCATCGCCCGACCTGTCTCCCACAGCGAGTGCATTGCCGACCAAACGATTCGCATTGCTAGAACTGCCATCGACAACGCATACGACTACTTAGGCGATCTTAACGCACCAATGCTTGCAGGGTGCCAGCATGACGCGCCAGGGCGGCACTACGATCCGACGATCGGCCGTTGTTCTCCGCCCTGGGACCGAGGGCACGAATGAATAGCGCGTCGCTTGGGCTGGCGCTGCTAAAGCGACCTTGGGCTGCCGACCTATTACGCTGCTGTTATTGAACCTGGGAGCAGTCGAGTTGCTTTCACCACCGTGGCGAATGATCGGGTGGATTTCCCTTTTGGTGTTTCTCGGCGTCTTGCTTTTACAGTTCGCCAGAGTGCATCGCATTGATAGCCAATGGGACGACGAGCAAGAGGCTATTCGGTATCTCGCGCCGGGGTGGACAATAACCGCGCGCTTCCCAGTTCCAGAATACAAGCTCCTTCTTGTCGTCTTTGGGAAAGATCGGAACCGCGCTGATCGTGTGGGGGAGATAGCAATTGGCAGGGGCGATTTTGATTCGTCCGCAGATGAGTGGCTGCGGAAGTTTCAATTCCTTCGTCAAATCGATTTTCGAGATACTTCGATTTCTTTAGCGCAGCTCAAGGCACTGCACACCTCCTTTCCGGATGTGGCACTGCAATATACGCTCTCGGCGTTCACCGGCGGTTCGTCACAACTCCGCGAGGCCGCCCAGGTCATTCCTACAATCATTGTTAAAGACCCTACGTTCGACGAGACGGGCCTACGTTCTCTATTGGATGACCTTAGCGCACTTGGTGTCGGGAACCAAGTGCGAGTGCTTGAGCTTCACGGCACAAGCGTAACAAAGGATAAAGCCACCGAGTGTCGCAAGAAACTGCCAACCGTGGAGATTAAAGCGATACGATCGTCAGGCTGGCTCGACTGGGCGCTAAAGTAGAGCCATTTGGTACAACGACCGTTCCCTGGGCGGCAAGTGCCGGGACTTGTACAACGATGAAGACTGTCTTTTCCAGTAAAAACTGCTGGACGGGAGCGCATATGCTACGGATGCGAATAGGCGTGTTTTCCGTTTGGGCCATACTGTCGGCGTGCATATGCATTTGGGCTGTGGCAATCACATCCTTTCTCGGCGTGCAGCTTTACGATATGCACTTCGATAGTTTTTCGGCGATCCCTACGAGTGACGCAAATTCGATTGTGGCGATGGCGACAGCTGATTGTAGACGAATGACCTTGGCGCTAGTTGGCACCAATATTATCTGGGCGATTTGGTCGGTGTTTTTGATTCTAGGGAAGCGCCCCTGAGTGAATTGCGGTCAGCAAGGACGCGACGATCGGGAGCCGTACATGACATTTCAATGCGCTTAATCAAACGTCGCAGTTCTTCGATGGCGAGCATCGCAGCGAAAGCCTGACGTATTTGTACGACGCGGACGGGCAACTCCTGACGGCGAATGCCAGCATCCTCGTCGGCAACGGGTACGACTACGATCCTAATGGCAATCGCATTGACACGACCGCCGACTTCGCCCTCTCGAGCTTCGGCTTCGATTAGCTGCTCTGCCCGATAAGTCTCACGATCCGCTCGATGACGTCCCACCATGTGCTGATTAGGGTGCCCAGTGCCGTCAATCCAGCGAAGCTGATGAGGAGCCACGCGGTTCCGGGATTGCGGTGCATGGCCTCCTTTAATTGTGCGACAATGTCGGGAGGCCTGGCCGCCTCGCGAGCGGAATGTTCGTACTTTGCTTTCACATCGAACGCTCCAGGCAAGGGCGTAATGGAAAATCCGTATTTCGCGTCCGTCGACTGGACGCTAATGGCGCCAAGATGGTGAAGTCTACGCATCGCCAATTCAAAGTCGGCATCACTTATCCTGAGTTCGTGCAGGATAGTATCACGCGAGACGTTAGTGCCTGGGCTGCTTTCGTATCGGTGGGTGAGATAACCCAGACATTGGGCTTCCAGTTCGGTCAACATCCGACTGTTGTCCTTATTTTGCTTGCGGATAATCACGCAGCACCGTTTGCTCGTGGTGCGGACGCAATGACGCAGAAACGGACTCGCGCGAAGGCGAAGTAGTCATATTGGCAAACAAGGTGAATCAGCGTCATATTGCAATCACTAACCGACTCCAGCCGAATCGATCTGTAGTAAGAAAAGCATCGCGCCTTCCACGCGACATTGGACTGCGTCGAGCTGTCGTTCCGGAAACGGCGACGCTGCAGAATGCGTTCCGGCTTGAAAAATGGAAAACAGCTCTACCACCGCGGGAATATCCTTGTCGACAAAACTCCGGAGCTTCTCTTGAACGATTTGACGGCAGATGAATCGCACGCGCGCTGCGCGAGTTGGTCTGCCTTTGTCGAAATCCTTACGGTCATCCGTCCATGCCTTCACAGATTCGTCGGGAGCCAGCCTGTGAAGGAGTTGGGTTAAGAGTTCACGGTATGAGGTTAAAAAATGGCGCACATAGTCCGCTTTTTTCTCGGCGCGCGCGATTCTCGCTCCTTCGAGTGCTTCTGATAAATCGGGGAAGCGCCTCGCCAGCTCTTCCGTCAGGCTGCTCGCAGCGTCAAGTGTCGATTGTCGCTCACCTGCGACAATCTGAATCCCTGGGGTCGTTTCGTCTGCCAACTGACCGGTAGTAGCGTTGATGAAGTCGGCTGCATTGAGATACTCTGTGGCTGGGCCAGCAACAAGTGCCGGCTCGATGCTCAAGAGTGTAGAAGTCGAGCCGGTAGCGCCTGTGTAGAAGCGATCATGCGCTTCCCCCAGCTTGCTAAAAGAATTAACAAGTTGCCGTTGCTGTTGCCTACCGATTGGCAGTGCAGCGCCGATTTGGTCAGTCGAGATGCCCGACACGAGTAATTGCGAGGCTTCCATCTTTTGAAGCACACCGGCAAGCGTTGATTCAATTGCCGGGAGACGGAATTGCGCGTCTCGGATGTTCTGAAGCCACTTGCTCTGCCGGTCTAGCGATGCGATCGCCTCGGCGGAGCTGCTCAGCTTTGCAATCGTGTTGGCCATCGATTGGGCCGCCGTAAGCGACTGAAGTGACTCAAAGGCCCCACAGATTGCCTCCGCACGTGCCGCTTTAGCTTCAATGCTACGAATCAACTCAATTCGAGCTCGTGCAATGTTTGCAATAGCCGAGAGGTCGTTGGCCAAAACTGCAGGAGTTGTCAACTTTTGAAATGCTTCGGCGCTCCGGATCAGGGCGGCGGCCGTACGAAAAACGTGTGATCCATCAGTCATTTGGGGCGTCCAATCCTTGAAGTTCCAATCGAGAAATTAAGTTCTCTGGGTCGCGGCGCGAAGTTCCACTAGCGTTTTAGCCGCGGCATCGAAAGGTAGGAATGCTGCAGATGCCACCTCGCGATCAGTCGTCGCACGCCAGGCAGTTCCCAACAACTCGTTCAGAGCCTCGTACACGTATGGGGGCGACAATTCTGCCAAACGAGCGGCCACGCTCGTTGAGTATTGGTCAAAGTGCTTCCTGTTTTGCGGCAATCAACGTGAGAGCAATAAGAGCCACACAACCGAAGGTGTCATTCCCTTAAAAAGTGGGCGTATCGGCAAGAGCGCGAAGCAGATTATTGGCTAATCACCTGCGCCCAAGGACGCGACGAAAGGTAATTATCTTCGCGAAAGCCGTTTTAGATCGCAATGTTAATTCGATTTGGCGCGAGTTTTCGATGAATGGGCTCCTTCGCATTACACGGGCCGCGCCTCTTTGGTGCGGGCGGCCGGACTTGAACCGACACTCCTTGCGGAACAGCGTCCTAAGCGCTGCGCGTCTACCAGTTCCGCCACGCCCGCACAACGCTCACCTATAGCGTTACGATACGACGTCGCCAATCGATTTTTCTTGTATCCTGTCGGCCCGAGCCCTGGTCCGACGTTTGTTCGGCTTTGGGCGCCTAGTATTAATCGCCGCGGCATCGAGCGTGTTCTTGATATGCGCCGCGTAGTGCTTTTGGATCATTTCGATGCTGGTTCTACAATTTTTGGCGATCTGGTACACGTCTGCTCGCTCCATGAGGCGAAAACAGATGTAGCTGTGACGCAGACTGTAGAGCGTCCGCAAGCGGCCGTCGCGGTCTCTTTTTAGGCCAAGTTCAGTCAGTATGTCGTTGAGGAGCTGCCTGTGCAGTTTCGGAAAAATGCGGTCCGTGGGTTTTGGCTGATTGCGTTTCCTCGCCCGCATGAATGGCCTGACGGCTCCTTCCATGCTTTTGCAAAATCCCACACCGGTCTTGCCACGGACTTCGATTTCGAGAATCGTCTCATCGGTGTCCTGATCTCGGACAACTTGAACGTCTCGATATTCCAACCGTTTCACCTCGTCAGGCCGCAAACCGGTATTGGCCACAAAGAGAACGAGGTCGTGCAATTGCTCGCACTCCCACCGCCACATTTCCTTCTTGGGGTGAGCGGCCCTTTCGCGAGTCGCCTCGTACAGCTTCCTATACTCCTGCTGAGAAAACCAAGCTCGATGCGAGACTTTGGTAGATGCCTTGAAGGGTGGTGATACATCCGGTACATAGGCCAGCCAACGGTGACGAACGGCAGTCTTTAGAACCTGCCGCAGAGCGATCATTTCGTTTTCAAGCGTCTTACGGGTCGGCGGCTTGCCACGGTAGCCGTTTTTGACGCGATGCATTCGGTATTCCTGGGCTTTGCCAGACGTAATATCCGCGACCACCAGAGGACCGAAGTACGGTATCAAGTGCTTGTCGAGAGCCATTTCCAGATACTCAATCCATTTGGGGCTACGTTCTCCTTGGGTGAGCAGCCGGTATTCCGTCAGGAATTGCTGCGCAACAAATTGAAAGGTCTTCCCGCCCTTCAACTCGCCGACACGGTCCTTGCCTTTGAGATTGAGATACCAATCCTCTGCGAACTCCTTTGCAAGGGCAGGACTCTCTTGCTTTGTGGATTCACGCCACGAACGCCCGCCGAGATGGGTGTAGCACTGCCAGAAGCGGCTTTTCGGCCGCTTATAAAGACGGAGCCGTCCTCCCATCAATTCCAGTCTGTCCATAAGCCTCCCGTGGTGCGCGAAAGTGTGCAACGAATGTGCAACCGTAGCGCGACGTGGATTGGGAGTCAACGACAAAGTTAAGATATTGATTCGACTGCGATTCTCTCGTGCCTCATTTCAGGATGCACAAGGTTTAGGTCCTGATAGGTGCAATTATAAGTCATTGAGGATCTTGGACGAATTCGAATGACCTCGCCCTATGTGCAAGAAACTGTGCAAATCCACAACAGCGTCTTGAAGAATCTGCATCATTCCGGGATTCCACTGTTATCGTACAAGGCAAATGCGCCTTGGCATTTGACCATTGCGGTTCGGTGGGATAATGTCGCTCGCGAAATGAGAAGGCAGTCAAAAGCCAAGGGGCCAGCGGTTCATTTGCCGGCCGAACGGATCGCCCAGCGAATCATTATTGTTCGCGGGCATAAGGTGCTGCTCGATTTTGACCTGGCCGCGATATATGGCGTCGAAACTCGTACGCTGGTTCAAGCGGTTAAACGTAACGCCGCGAGATTCCCGCTAGACTTCATGTTTCAATTGACAGTACAAGAGCTTGCAAGTTGGAGATCACAATTTGTGATCTCCAATGTGGGCAG
>DASYDW010000065.1 GCA_036499395.1 Pirellulales bacterium | reverse complement strand
ATCGTATCGCCCTTGCGCCATCGGTCCCACATCAGCGCTTTCTGGGTCTCGGAGTAATAAATTCTCGGTCGCTGTTTCATTTGCAACTCCTCCGCTGCTCACGCAGATTCTAGGTGTTGCATCGACCGGTTGAATCCGCCGTCGACATGAGTCTGATGCGATTTGGATGAGGCGTAGCTAAGGGTGTGAGCGGCCATCCGTCGCTGTGCGGCCAGGAGCGGCCATTCGACATCACCCGCAGGATCGTCGACAATCGGTACGTGGATGGTGGATATCGCATGCTGATAAGCGACAATCTCTAATGAATGATGCTGTTTCACTTACCTACTGGTTCCAGAAAACTAAAAGATGACGTCCGATCATTTCTCTTGGCTTCACCTCAGCGATCTTCACGTCGGTCAGCATTCATCTGGTTGGCTCTGGCCTTCATTCAAGGCGAAGTTCCTTGACGACCTTGCCCGACTCGCTGAAGTTGCGGGCCCACTCAATTTGGTGGTTTTTTCGGGGGATTTAACTCAGTCGGGAAAGGCCGAAGAATATGTCGCCTTGAGCAACACCCTAGCGGACATTTGGGAGCGTCTTGATAAGCTCGGCCAAAATCCGCCGATTTTCTGTGTCCCGGGGAATCACGACTTGGTGCGGCCACCGTCGACTGATGCGCACGTCCGGGTGCTAAAGCGGTGGTGGGACGAACCCGAGGTGATGAGAGAGTTTTGGGAAAATGATACAAATGGATATCGGAACACAATCGAAAACGCGTTTGCGAACTACACCGCGTGGCAGGAGGACATTCAAAAATCAGGGATTACAGGTCTCCCTCTAAATCGAGGTTTGTTGCCCGGCGATGTGTCCGCGTCCGTCCAAGCTGATGGTGTATCTGTTGGCTTGATTGGACTGAACTCTGCCTTCCTCCAGATCGGCGGCGAAGATTACGAAAGAAAGTTGGCGCTTGACCCCCGCCAACTAAACGCGGTGACGGGCGACGATCCTCCGGCATGGTGTTCGCGCCACGATGTTAATTTCCTTGTAACCCACCATCCATCGACTTGGCTGCACGAAAAGGCGCACCGGGACTTTCAGTCGGAAATCTACGCTTCAGGCCGATTTACCGCCCATCTATACGGACATATGCATGAAGCCGACGCCGTAACCCACTATCGCGGCGGAGAATCAGTACGCAAATACGTACAGAGTACGTCCCTCTTTGGCCTACAACATTTTAAAAACGGGAGCGTGGACCGCGTGCACGGCTATTCAGTCGGCAAGATTCTGTTCGACCAAGGAGAAGGCACTTGGCAGTTATGGCCGCGGATCGCCCACGTCAACCGCGCCGGCGATCGGATGATTGTTCCTGACTATAATTTCCCGCTCTCGCCCGGTACCGAGTTTTTAACAGAGCGAATGCTCATCAGCAGAACCGCTTTGTCGAAAGCCGTTGTTGTCGCTGCATCGCCAGCCGTCGACCTAGCCGCCGCCGTTTCCCAAAGCACCGCGCTTTGGGACGAAGCTCTCTCTACCACGCTATATCCTCTTCCGGAACAAGCTCAGCACCTTGCTGTCCGGCCGCTACAACAGAAAGCTTGCCTCGAAAGCCTGCGCAAAAACAAGATGGCGTGGATTTGCGCAGACTGGGGGCTTGGAATCGATGGCTTCCTTTGGTCGGTAGCCAAGCGTTCATCGCACGACACGCACCCAGTATTTAAGGTAAATCTGGGCAGCTACGCTTCCCGTGCGGACTTTTTAGAGCAGTTCGCGACGCAAGCGGGTTGCGCATTCTCAGAGTTTTGCAAGGCTTTAGCCAACACCGGGAAAGCGACGTTGATTTTCGATGAAGCTCCGGTCGGACTGGGCGACGCGGCGACGCATATCGAACACGACGTTGAAGCCCTCGCAAGGATGGTTCAAGACTTCTGCCCAGAGGTCATAGTTTTCATGGTTAGCCGCGCCGCGCCGCGTTCCCGCAGTCTAGAGCCGATCGAGCTCCATACCTTGGACGAACCGGATACACGCGCCTATATAGTAGGCCACCCGAGGTCAACGCCCGAACTCAGGACACCGCGAGCGGTTAGCGAGATTTTTCGACACACTGACGGAGTTCCGGGAAAGATTGACGAAGCGTTGAAGGCGCTTCGAATCATCAACTTGTCGGAACTGGGGTCCGCGACGGCTGGCGTACCCAATGCTATCGACGCCGCCAGCGAATCGGTTCCTCAGTCATTAGTGAATACAGTTGCTGAGCTATCGAATTCTCCCGACCCCTTTGTTAAGCGCGCTTTTCTCTTGCTAAAAGTGATGGCAATTTTGCCGCACGGGGAATCGCTGCAACGCTTGAAATATTTCGAGAATCAAACACCGTTCCATGCGAAACAAGCCATTGAACTGCTGGATCGAGGGCTTCTTGACGTTCGAACTTCCAGTATTCTCTTGCAAGCATCGGGCGGAGACGATGAGCGGTTGAAGGTGCTCGTTGCACCGCGTCCTGTGCGAGATTACGTCCTTTCGCTGATGACAGAACGCGAGATCGATGCGCTGACCCGAAAGGCTACTTCATTGTATTTTGGAGAAGAGTGGCGCACTGGCCGCGCCCGGCTGCAAAAACTTGACGGCGCATTGACGTCGGACGACGGCACCCTCTTGCAAAATCCCCATTCGTTGGTTTTAAGCATGCTAACCAACGCCGCTACTTGGCGTAGCGCAGATAAAGCTGGACCAATCTTGAATCTTTGCCGAATCTACTGCGGCGCGCTAATGAAGGGCAAATCGTACAGAAACTGCGCCACAGTCTGCCGCGACGTGCTAGCAGTAGTCCCCGAAGTCGGTTACGACGACGATAGAGACACCCTTGAGCTGCTTCTCGCGACGAGCACCCGGATGATGGGGGAGCATGGCGACGCCAAAATTCTTCTCGAACGCCTTCTAGCCCGGAAGAGATCGAAAGAAGTTCGAGCGTCAACGCTGCTTGATTACGCGCTCTGTCTTCAGTCGCTGAATGATCCTGATGCGCTACGGGTCGCGAAGGAGATCATCGCGCTGACACCCAAATCCTATGGGGCTTTGCAAGCGCGGTCTATTATCCTGGAGGTCGAGGACGAGGCAGACAAGGAGAGTCAACTACTAAAACTCGAGGCGGAAGCACGCAAAAAAGGCGCAAACGTAGTTGCGAACAACCTTGTATTGGCTCGCGCTACCACGTTGGACAGTGATTCTGACTTGATTTCGGCTCTCCGAGAAGTTCATATGACGGCAACTGCTGCGGGCGACGCATATAACGCAGCCCGTGCGGCGGTGAAATTAGGGGCATTGATCTTGAAGGAGACTGGAACAATGAGCCGTTCGGATCTGAACAACCTCATCCGCGCATATCAGTACTTTTACGGAGAGAGATCAGGCGCTCTCTTTTTGGCAGCTCATAAGTCCCTTTGGCAATCGTTTGAAGCGCACAACGACACCAGGAATCTTCTTAGCCTCTTTCGACACAGCTCGTTTCTGTGGCGACTATACGGAAACGATGACCGCGAACGTTCATACGTCGAAAGGCTCACCCAGGCGGCCCGCCATCTCTTGACTGAGGATGTTCTGACGGCAGACCAAGACACTGCTTATTTCTTGGTGCGCGCGACCGACTGGAAATCCGACGGTCGAGCATTGCTTGGCAGCAGCGCGTCCTTGGTAGCTAGCACAAGCAGTGGGGATGCCTAGCTAGCTCCAACTGCGGCTCTACATGCCTGCGTAGCGTCGCCGAATCCGGTTCTGACACGGGGTGTTAGACAGGATATGCGGCTCTCCCAGTCTGAAATCAAAATTTGGGATCCGTAATCTGAGCGACCGCTTTGCGGAAGCGCGAGTGTCTCGTGTGGGTCGTCGAGAGCCTCTCACTTTCTTGAAACGAACCTTCATTGACCGCGTAAGCGGACTATCTACGTCGGCGCGGCATTCGTATGCGTCCGCGCTTCTTCCCGGCCGTCCATCCGATCCCGTTTACCTGCAACTCGCTCGCCTGTTCGGCGATTAGCTGACCGAGGCCAGATATCGCGTCCTGGCATCATGCCGATCAAAGCGTGAAAACGTAGGTTTCGCATTAAATTCACCCAGAATAGGTAGTCCGCCCCGGCAGTTGGTTTTGCCGGCACCGGTTTGATCGCTTAAGCATATGAGGGTGGCGGAGTTCAACAGCACGGCAAGACTGAAGGCGTAAAGGAGCAGCAGCTTCCGGGGATCATCGGCAGGTTGGGCGGTTCTGTCGCGGTAAGGCGATTTGGGCGAACGATAACGATATGATGAGGATCGCTTACATCGCCAGCGAGTAGAACTGCCGGGCGGCCGATGGCTTGAGTTTGCCTGCGTCTTCCATCTGCCCCTTGGCGATCATATGCATGAGTTCAATGCCGCTCAACAAGATGCGAGCGCAATGAAATTCCTTGAATCCCAAGATGGGTCGGGTACGGCGCTTGATCGCCCGATGGTCTTGTTCCACGATATTGTTGAGATACTTGGCCTGGCGGATCCTGATGGGCGTCTCACGCTCGGCGTTCACGGCGCGCAGCCCGGCCAGATTGGCACCACTCTTGTCGATGGTTACCGTTTCGGGCGCGCCATTCTGATCGATGGCCTTCTCGAAGTACCGTCGGGCCGCCTCCTTGTCCCGCTTGGCTCGCAGCAGGAAGTCAACCGTGTTGCCGGCCTTGTCCACGGCGCGGTAGAGATACTTCCATGTACCCCGGACCTTCACATAGGTTTCGTCCATCCGCCAGCTCTTGCCGACCGGGCGCTTGCAGCGGCGGAACGCCTTTTCAAGCACCGGCAGAAGCTTGATGGCCCACTGGTGCACGGTCGAATGATCGACCACGATCCCGCGTTCCGACATCATCTCCTCGATATTGCGCAAGCTCAGCGGGTAGGCCACGTACCCACGCACGCACACCAACATTATCTCGAGCGGATAGTGCAACCGCTTCAGCACTTTGGCTACCGCCGGACTCAGCGCTTTCATTGTCGTTCACATCATTCTGTAAGGTCCCGCAGCATACCAGCCTCCGCTATTGCAACAGAACCCGACCACGTCCCAGCTCACGTTGCCGCTATCGACCATCGCCTTGAGCTTGCCGTAGTCGGTCGGGCCATCCATCAACACGCTGATGCCACTCGCCTGGGTGAAGGGCTGCGCCTAATTTTTCTGTTGGGACGATTGGGTGGTACCGCCCCAGCCACGGATCGACACCTTGACGTTAGGTGCGTTGACGGGGCAGCGAGGTGTCGCGGACGTCAGCGGAGGAGTGACGCGATATCCGATGTATGCAGTGGCACGCGTGCTC